>JBDHHL010000287.1:0-6041 GCA_039589375.1 Gemmatimonadota bacterium
ATGCGCCTCACCTCCGTCGGGCAACAGTTCGTTCATCGGGTTGAACAATAGCCCTTGCCCGATCTACGACCAGCTGTTCGGGAGCCGCTTGGTCACCGCCAACTTCGAGCTTCGTACACCGATCCCCCAGGGCCTCGGAGTGTCACCGTTGCCCGGGTTGCCCCCTATCACGGTCGCCTTCTTCTTCGATGCGGGCGTGGCCTGGTGGACTACCGAAAGGGCGTTGGTGCTTGGGGGGAACCAGAATCCGTGGTCTCCGGTCACCAGCTACGGCGTCGCCGGCCGCATCAATCTGTTCGGTGTCGCATTGCTCGAGATCGATTTCGTCCACCCGAACAATCGGCCCGAGAAGGGTTGGTACTGGCAGTTCGGGTTCTCGCCGGGCTTCTAGATCACGCCGCGCAGCAATCTCGACAACGCGAGGCTCCCCGATCCGTCGGGGAGCCTTTCTCTTGCAGTCCACGGAGCCAGGGAGTTGGCACGGCCCGCCCCGTTGAGGATTCGTAAGGCTCCCTCACCCCAATGCCGACCTTCCTGAGAGGGCGCGGCTCGTAGCCTCTGAGCCTACCGGCTGCTAGGCGACGGTTTCCGCCTCTCGCGCATCTATACAGGGTGGAATGAAGAGCGAAGCGCTGGTTCTGGCGAACGCGGATGTGGCCCGCGCACGTACGGGCGATTTGGAGGCTTTGGAGACCGTCTACCGAGCCTTCGAGGCCCCCGTTTACAACATCGGCCGAAGAATCTGTGGCAACGAGGAAGACGCGGAAGATGTACTTCAGGAGACGTTCCTAGAGGTGTGCCGTTCGATCGCCCGGTATCGCGGCGATGGGTCGCTCTGGGGTTGGGTCCGCCAGGTCGCGGTCAGCAAGGCGTTGATGTTGCTTCGCCGCGAGCGAAAGCGCTCCACGCGCTCGCTGTTCGGCGACGGGACGACGTCGGATGGAATCGTCCCGGGAACGCCCGAGCCATCGCCGCCCGTGGACCTGGAAGCGGCGATCAGCCGTCTGTCCCCGATCGCCCGGGCGGTTCTCTGGCTGCACGACGTGGAAGGTTATACCCACGAGGAAATCGGCAGAATGATGGGCAAGACGGCGAGCTTCTCGAAGTCACAGCTGTCACGAGCTCATCGGCGCCTACGGGAGTGGTTGCAGTGATCAGCACGGTTCGCCACTTGAAGATGGAAGAGCTGTTGGCTCTCCGAGACGGTGAGGGATCTGCCTTCGCTCGCTCGCACGCGGAGTCATGCGACGACTGCCGGGCCGAGCTGGACCGGCTGTATCAAGTACGGGCCGAGCTTCGCGCACTTCCTCGATATGGGCCGCCTGGAGAACTCTGGCCCAGAGTAGCGGAGGAGGTACAGCGACGGCGGCTGCGTCGGCGCCTGAGTTATCGGATGATCGGACTTGCCGCAGCCGCGATCTTGGCGGGTGTCGCGATCCTGCGTGGCCCCGCCCGAGAGGAAAGCGAGCGAACCGACGTGTGGCTGGTGGAGGAGACGAGTCGGGACCTGGGGCCCGTGATCGCACGGTCGCAGGAGCTGGAGGGGCTGCTGCGAGCGTACAGGCCCGAGTACAAGGTGTACGATGCGCCGACCGCTCTCGCGGTCTCTGCGCTGGAAGATCGAATCGTCCTTCTCGACCGAATACTACTGGAGGGGCGGGCGATCGGTCTCGATCGAGATGTGCTGGCCGGACTGTGGGGTGAGCGGGTAGAGGCCTTGGAAACGCTGGTGGGGCTTCAGGCGACCGATCGGCCGGAGCGAGTATGGCGTTAGCGAGGGACACGGCTTCGCGCCGTGAGGGATTAGATGGCTTTGGCTTGAGTCTTTGCACGAGGAGGAAACCCATGAGGTGGTCTACTTTGGTTTTGGGCGGCGTTCTTCTGATGGCCGGGTTCGTGCCGGGAGCGCAGGCTCAGGAGGAAAAGGAGAAGGAAGCGGAGAAGGGAAAGGAGAAGTGTGTCTGCATTGAGCCCTGGTCGACGGTGCGGGTCTCGCCGCGGTACAGCGACTTGCAGTCGCTGATGTGGACGACCGAGAGTCGCCCTCGTCTCGGGGTCTGGATACACAGCGAGGCTAACCCGGAGACCGACCGATACGGCGCGCTGATTGACGGCGTGATGAAAGGAAGCCCCGCGGACAAAGCGGGAGTCAAGGAAGGTGACGTCATAACAGAGCTGGACGGGGTGAGCCTACTGAGCGGCCAAGAGGAGTACGACGAGGAGCTTTCCGCTCCGGGCCAGCGATTGGTCGAGCGCACCAAGGAGCTCGAGCGCGGCGACACCATCGTCGTCAAGCTGCGCAGGGACGGCGCGACGGAGACGTTCGATCTTGTTGTCGGCGAGTTCGACGAGCCCTTCTCGTTCGCTACGGTAATGCGGACAGGTCCCCAAGCAGAACGGATCGACCGATGGGTCGAGCGACTCCAAGACATCCCCGAGGTGCACGTCAGCGGGCCGCAGACGTTCGCTCTCCAACTGGGCGCCAGGTGGCCGGGACTGGAGCTCGTATCGCTCAATCCTGGACTCGGCGAGTACTTCGGGGCCGAAGAAGGTGTGCTGGTGGTCAGCGTTCCCGAGGACAGTGAGCTCAACTTGATGGACGGTGATGTGATCACGGCTATCGACGGTCGGAAGGTCAAGAGCCCGAGTCACGCGATGCGAATTCTGCGCTCGTACGAAGCGGATGAAGAGGTATCGTTCGATATCCTCAGGAAGCAGAGGAGTATGTCGGTTACGGGAAAGGCGTCCGGTCCCTTCACAGGACGCAACGTGATCAAGATCGAGAGGAAGAAGTAGGCGGGCTAGATCCGACGCCAAAGAAATTCGGCTTGGCCCATCCGCTCTTCTATCGTGGCCGAGTACTGACGGTACGAACGGCTCTCGCTGGTCGGATTCCAGCGCCCCGGCCGCGGCAAAGCGGCCGCCAGTTGAGCCGCCTCTGCTACACCTAGAACCGCGGCCGGCTTCCCGAAATAGTGGCGTGAGGCGGCCTCGGCGCCGTACACACCTGGCCCGAACTCTACCACGTTGAGGTAGAGTTCCAAGATCCGCTTCTTGGAGAGGCGCTGCTCGAGTTGGTAGGTCAGCACGGCCTCCTTGAGCTTGCGGAACGGGTTACGCGAGGGTGTGAGCCAGAGATTCTTGGCGAGCTGTTGGGTGATCGTGGACGCGCCACGCAGCGAGCGCTCACCCGTGACCGCATCCCGGATCGCCTGCTTGATCTCGTGCATCTCGAAGCCGCCGTGCGAGAAGAAGCCGATATCTTCCGCGACCAGAACGGCACGCTTGAGATGCGGCGAGATGCTGTCATACGGCATCCAGCGCCAACTGGGCTCGACGGTTCGATCTGCGGTCTCTGCCCGATTCCGGTATCGCTCGATGAACGCCGTCGTCTTTGGGTTGCTGCTCCCAAGACCGCGCACGTCCGGCCACGTGACCGCTTGGTAACCGGTGAGCGCGAAGACGATCGCGGCCATTACCAGTACTAGTCCCAGAACCAGCCGTTTCTTGTTTCTGCCTACTCGGGTCAGCCATGTCCGCCAGAAGCTGGCTTCTCGCTGAGCCTTCTCCTGGTTGATGCCGTCTTCCTCCATGTCCCCTCGCGTCAAGCGGTCGTTCTTTGGCCCGGCCGATCCTCAGCGGTCGGCCGCAAGAAACGCAGAAAGAAAACCCGTAGCGCCGGAGTGTTCAAGGGCTCGTGACGTGTGGCCATGGCGGACGCCTGCCAATGCTTGCAGGGTGGAGCCCGCTATCCGAAGCCTGGCGCCAAGTATTGCGTTCCTATAAACAGGGTGATCTAGTGATTCGTACTGCTTGATGAAGAGCTTGGAAGCGGGGTAGGCCGTGTAGCGGTGGCGGCGCCGTGGTCGAATTACCGGGGACTGCACTTGAAAGATAGAGAGTACTCCGCGCTCGCGGTGGCCTATCAGAGGGGGGATCAGGCGAGCTTCCGGCGGTTAGTGGAACGCTTGAGCCGGCCCTTGATGGCGATGGCATACCGGTACACCGGCGACTGGGAGTGGGCCCGCGACCTGACGCAAGAGACGTGGGTAAAGGTCCACAGCCGGATCCACCAATTCGATCCGGGCAGATCCTTCCGCTCTTGGGTGTTCGCGATCCAACGCAACGTTTGCTTGGATCACCTGCGGAGGGCATGGGTGCGCTACGAGTCGGTTCCCGGCGACGAGATAGTGAGGGAGCGATGCGAAGCGTCCGGGGTGGGTAATCCTCACCAGGACCTGGAGCGGCGCGAGTTTCACGAGCGCCTGCTGATTGCCCTCGGCGAGCTGAGCGAGAGCCAGCGCCAGGTGTTCGTTCAGGTCGAACTGGAGCAGAACGATCAACGGGAGGTGGCGATGACTCTCGGCATGAAGCACGCGACCCTGAGGACGACGCTCCACTTCGCGCGCAAGCGCCTGGCTGCAGTCCTTCGGAGCATGGAGGAGTCACTGTGAAGCAGAACACCGATTGTGAAGTCTTCCAGGACCAGCTGGATGCCCTGAACGAGGGGACGCTGGGGGAGGAGGGCATCGAGCAGCTGCGGCGGCACGCGGATTCCTGCCTCGATTGCGCCAAGCTGCTCGATATCCACGAGCGTTTGACCTCTCCCTCAGTGGTCGAACTGGAGGCTGCAGTGCCCGACCAGTACGTGTCCTCCATGTGGGAACGAGTTCGGGCCGATGTCGCGGCGCAGGAATCGGGGCGCCGATGGCGTCCCGGTGTCTGGCAGCCCAGTCGCTGGTTGGTCCCGACGCTGGCAGCAGCCTCGCTGTTCTTGCTCTTCGCCACCGGCTTCTTGCTCGGCGAGCTGAAGCGACTTCGCGGAAGGGAGCAGGTTCTCGTGCAGCGGGTCATCGAGCACGAGAAGTGGCTGGCCGAACTCGACCTGCGAACGACGACGGACCCTCTCGCCCGCACCGCCGGACTCGCGACCAAGCGGCCCTGGGAGCGGGTGCTTTCGCGCCGGGAGAGTGTGAGCATCTCCGAGCTCGAAGAGTTGCTCGAGCGCTTGCCGGCGCGGACGACAATCGTGGGTGCGTCCGAGTGGGAAGCGTTGCTCGAGAGCGTACCCTTTTGGATGAACTCCGCCTGGAGGGGTGCAATCGAGCTGGTCCGAGCCGATGACGGCATACAGCCCGGCGAACTGCTTGAGTTGCTGGGCAACCTGGACGTGGACCCCGGCAGAAAGTTCTCGACGAATCGCATACTCGCCCTCACCAGGCGACCCGTTCGCCCGGGGCGCTTGTGACCGGCGCGATGGTGTGACGTTAAAGAGGTGAAAAGATCATGAAATCGAACAACCGAACTAGCCGAAATCTCGTTGCCGCCCTGACGCTGCAGATTCTCGCGTTGAGCGGCTGCATGCAGTACACGATTGAGACTACCCTCAACGCGGACGGAAGTGGCATTCGCCACGAGGAATTGATGGTCGAGGAAGTGGAGGTCGATGTCGAGAGCGAGGAATACAGCTTCAGTGTCACTTCCGACGATTTTGCCGACCTCATGAACGTGAGGGAGAGTGACCGCTGGAGCTACACGATCACAATGGAGGATGAGGATACGATACACGTCTTCCGGCGCGAGACGCGTGTCAGGGACCTCGCTTCCTGGGCCGACGTCAGCGGCGACGTTCATATCGCCGGCGCGACTTCGGCCGACGCCCGGTCTCGCGTCGGGCATATCCAGCTCGGCGATGTGCACTTCCGCAATACGGTCCGAGTACAGAGCGGCGCGGTGACCGAGGGCGTCTCGTTTGTGTACCGAGAAGCCTTCTATTGGGAGAACCTCCTCGATGTTCTGGTCGAATGGTTCGTGGGATACGTCAGCAGCACCGTGGACGCACAGTATCCCAACCTGACTGCCCAGGAGCGCGGTGAGATCACCGGCTTCGTCAAGGGCGGCCTGTGGTCGGCCATAGACCAGGGGCTGCTCGATAGTGGCGGCGATGAGGAGGAGCGATTGGTCTCGGCATTCATCGATCGCGCCGCCGAGCAATCGATGAAGATCATCCGCCGGCGGTACCCCGAAGGAGATGTAGAGTC
>JBDHHL010000288.1:0-6989 GCA_039589375.1 Gemmatimonadota bacterium
CGCACGATGATGACGCCCACGAAGAGTGCGGATGGAAGCAAACGAAGAGCTCGTTCGATGGACAGCCGCCACGTCGGCTATTGACAACCAGACCTTCTCATGGAAGCTGCGCCCTGAGGACCACCCACCGCGTAGCGATCTAGTTCAACTAGTATTGTACTGCTGAGTGGGCCGGGGGCACCGCGCCTTTACGTTGCATAGCAAGCAGCATAGGAAGAAAGAGGCGCTTCCCAGCCCGCCCCTTCGGCCAGTCAAGCTACTTCGGATGACACGCCCCAGCCAGCACCAGCCGATTGTAACAACGCTGCCGGAACCCCAGCCTAAAGGTTTCTCTTCGGCCAAGGCGCGCTCACAGCGTCGAGTGGACAAGCGCGACGTGATAACCACGTGATCGTCAGGCCGCCGTTGCCGGCTTTCCGCCGATCTGGCATCTTGTGCGAGGCCTAACCATCAACCCTCTAGCTCCTCGACCGCGGGGAGAGCCCATGTCCCGTCTCAAGCGGCTGGTCCAAGAGATCCACCGTCGTAGCCTCTGGCAGGTCCTGTCCGTCTACCTCATAAGCTCGTGGGTCGCCCTCCAGGTGGCTGACACCGTGACTGCCGCACTCGGCTTGCCCGATTGGGTCCCGCAGGTCGCGCTCGTTCTGTTGATCGTGCTCCTGCCGGTGGTGCTCGCGACCGCGTTCGTGCAGGAGGGAGTCGGCGGCCCCCGAGCCGAGCCAGCGCCAGACGCCGAGAAGGCCGAAGGCGAGCCGACGCCTGAGATTCCAGCGTCTGAACCGCGACGTGCGCATCATCGAGTCTTGACGTGGCGGAACGCCATCGTAGCGGCCGTCACCATGCTCGCGCTGCTGACGGTTTCGGCCGGTGGTTACATGGGGCTCAGGTCGGCGGGTATCGGCCCCTTCGGCACCCTGATGTCGAAGGGCGTGCTGGAGGAGCGCGACCGCATCGTGCTGGCCGACTTCGAGAACCACACGAGCGACTCGCTGCTCGCCATGGCGGCTACGCAACTGTTCCGTACCGCCTTGTCCCAATCGGCGCCGCCTTGTCCCAATCGGCGGTGGTCAGTGTCGCGGGCCAACAGTACGTGTCGGGTGTTCTCCTGCGAATGGGGAACGAGCCCGGGACGGCATTCAGTTTCGATATCGCGCGTGAAGTCGCGATCCGCGAAGGGCTAAAGGCGGTCGTCGGAGGCGAGATCATATCGATGGGCGCCGGCTATGTCGTCTCGGCACGCTTGGTCGCCCCAGAGTCAGGGGAGGTGCTGTGGACGGACGGCGAGACAGCGCGGGATTCGACGGCGCTGATCGATGCCACCGATGCCCTATCCCGAAGGCTTCGCGAGCGTATTGGCGAATCGCTGAAGACGATCCGCGCGAATGACCCGCTCGAGGCCGCGACTACCGGCTCATTAGACGCGCTGCGAAAGTACTCGCAGGCGGAACGTGCCTTGAACTCCGCAGAGAATGACAAGGGAATCGCGTTACTCGAAGAAGCGATTGCGCTGGACACTGCCTTTGCGATGGCCTGGCGAAAGTTAGGGATAGCATTGGGCAACTACGGGGAGCAGAGGGCGCGCGAGGTGGAGGCTCTGACGAAGGCGTACGATCACCGCGATCGGCTCACCGATCGTGAGCGCTACCTCACCGTTGCCTCCTACCACCGGTCAGTGACGGGCGAGTACGACAAGGCGACCGCAGCCTATAGCGCTCTGCTCGATGTCTATCCCGAGGAAACCACGGCGCTGAACAACCTCTCGCTTATCCTTTCGACGGGAGGAGACTACGAGGGGGCGGAGGAGATGGCGCGCCGAGCTCTGGCGGTCGATTCGTCGACATGGAGCCACTACTTAAACCTGCTGCTCGCACTGATCGGACAGAGACGGGTCGAAGAGGCGGTGGGTGTCCTGGAGCAGATGGATCGAAACCTCCCTGGGAGTCCGTTGAAGCATATGGTCAGCGGTTGGTTGGCGTATGCCCAGGGAGACTATGCGGCGGCGGAAACGAACTTTCGCAAGCTGATAGAAGACTACGGCCAGACCCTCACCTGGCAAGCGCTCGGCAACGAGGCTATCGCCGCATTGGCGGCGACCCGAGGCCGCCTGGGCCTAGCTGAGAGCCACCTGCGAGAAACGCTGGCCGCGCACCGGGGGCGCCACCTACCTGGCGAGTACCTGTCGAGCCTGGCCGAGCTCGCGGTGCGCGAGGCCTGGTTGCTCGGCGATCGGGACAGAGGCCTCGTGTTGATCGATGAAGGGCTCGACCTCTACCCGCTTGACTCGCTCCCCGAACTCGATCGCCCCTACCTCGACCTGGCATGGTTCTATGCGATGGCCGGGGTACCCGAGCAGGCGAGAGAGATGATCGCTGGGTACGAACGCATCGATCCGGCGTTGCGCCGGGCGGACGAGGGCGAGTTGCACGCCGCGCGTGCTGTCGTCGAAACTGCGGAGGGCGACTACGAGGAAGCGATCCGCCATCTGCGGCTTTGGGAAGCATCTCCGCGTCAGTGCGCGTTCTGCTGGCTCCCTAATATGGCTCGCGCTTACGATCTGGCCGGAGAGGCGGACTCGGCCCTCGCGATCTACGAGCGCTACGTCATGCATCCGTCGTTGTTCCGACCGTACACGGATTCGTTCGACCTGGGTCCGACCTACGAGCGGCTCGCCGCGTTGTACGAGCAGCGCGGTGACACGGCGAAGGCGATCTACTACTACGGCAAGCTGGTCGAACTCTGGAAGGACGCCGACCCCGAGCTACAGCCACGGGTCGAGGCGGCGCGGCGGGCGATCGAGGCGTTGTCGCCTGATAGGTAGCTGAGGCCAGCCTCAATGATAATCCTTGGACACTCAAAACGGCGCGAGCACTCTTCACAGCAGGAGGAGGAGGGATGTAGCTATGCTTGCACGAATCAGCAGCGTGGTTCCCGCTGGGTTCATCTTCCTGGCCTTGGGTGGCGTTCCTCAGGCAAACGCCCAGACGAACACGGAGATCGTCCAGCGTGTGGCTGATGAGATCTGGACCCAGGGTAACCTGGCCGTAGCAGACGAGCTCTTCGCCGAAGACTTCGTCAATTATGATCCGAACCCTGGCGGTGTCACCGACCTCGAGGGGTACAAGAGGTGGGTTCTCGAGTGGCGGGCTGCTTTCCCTGACTACCACGTCGAGGTCCATGACCTGATCGCCGAAAAGGACAAGATCGCGGCGCGTTACACGGCTACCGGCAGACACCAGGGGGAGCTGTTTGGCGTCCCAGCCTCCGGGATCCAGGTCACGATGAAGGGCATCAACATCTATCGACTGGATCACGGGAAGATCGCGGAAGTCCACCGGAGCTACGACCTGTTGGGTATGGGGCAACAGGTCGGGTATTTTGAGCCGCTGCCTGAAGAAGCCTTTCCCTTTTCCTTTGTGCGTCGCACTAGACCCGCTGATTTCCGCTGGGGCGAACCGTCGGCGGTAACGGGCAACCCTGGTGATCCTGAGTCCAACAAGGCGCTCTGTGTCCGGGAGATTGAAGAGGGATGGAATCAGGGAAACGCAGCAGCCGTTCTTGAGTTTGTCGCCCCTACGTTCGTCTGGCACAGCATCTACCCGGAAGTCACCGACTACGAGAGCTACATACAATGGGTGAAGGATCATATTGAGTCTGACGACGACCCTACTCAGATCACGATTGAGGACCTGATCGCCGAGGGGGACAAGGTTGTGGACCTGTACACGGCTGATTTGGGAGGAGGAATGACGCTCTCGGGGATCCGCATCAGCCGTTTCGCCGATGGCAAGATGGTAGAGATGTGGCGGGATGAGGACGTCCTTCCTGTTCTCATTGCCATGGGCCTGTTCCCCGCGTTCCCGGAATTTACGGCTGGGGAAGGCGAGTTCTGAACCTTGCGTCGGCTCTCGTCGGTCAGGGTCGTACCACGAGATGTGCCATACTGACCGCTATTGACTTCCTTCCTGGACCCGCGGCGAACGGCGACTAAAACGCATGTCCGTTAGGTGCTCGATATCTGCGGGAGAATGATAGAAAGAACGAGACGGGTGAATATGAAATACCCCAAAGGTCTATTTGCAACTGCTGTATTGAACTTGATCATCACTCAGACCATATGCGTTGCCCAAGATAGGGCCCTGGGCATCGATGAAATAGTCACTCGCTATGCGGAATCGGGAGACATACACGGAACCGTTCTGGTTGCTGAAAGAGGAATCGTTCTCTATTCGAATGCATTCGGATTGGCCAACATGGAATGGGATATACCGAATGAGGTTGATACGAGGTATCGCATATACTCCATGTCGAAGCAATTTACCGCTTTGCTCGTTATGCAGCTCGTCGAAGCTGGTGAGCTGGATGTACATAAGCCGATTTCTGACTATCTGCCTTACTACAGGAAAGATGTAGGCGATCAGGTTACCGTTCACCATTTACTTACACACACTCACGGCATCGCAGAACATTATGGGCAGCTTCCACCATTTCTCGTCACCGAGCCAACACAGGAACTAGTTGAACGTTACTTCAGTAATGAACTCGACTTCCAGCCAGGTACGAGTTTCAGGTACAGCGGTTTATTGGGCTACATACTGCTTGGCGCGATCATAGAATCCGTAACCGGGCAAGCGTATGAGGAGGTTCTTCAAGCAAGAATTCTCGATCCGGCGGGAATGGAAAGCACTACATACTTGGATTACCGTAAACTCATCAGACATCGTGCTGCAGATTATGCGGAGACCGATCAAGGTTTTGAGCATCGTATTCAGGCCTATCCCATACATGCTGATGGCGCATCATGTTTGGTTTCCACTGTGGGCGACCTACTATTGTGGGATCAAGCGCTCTATTCACATTCGTTGCTTTCTGAGCCATACCAGGACGAGCTGTTTACGCCGCATGTAACCGAGTACGCACCGTACTACTACGGATACGGTTGGTATATTGCTGATCTCGATATTGGCGAAGAGAATAAGAGAGTCTTCTACCATACGGGAGGCGGGACAAGTATCATCTTTCGATCCGTCACAGATAACCACACTGTAGTCATTTTGAATAATCTACGCTCGGCTAAGCTGTTTGATATTGGTATTGAGATTCTAGCTAGTATTCAGGAAAACGAGTAATTCCGAAGGACCTATGCGCACGGCGCTTTCTACCTGGCAACGATCTACGAGCGGCTAGTGCCGTATATCGCCGCGTTGTGCTCCGAACTCGCGCCTTGATATACGAGCTAACTGGACTACATCTTAGACAGCGAACTGTTTCGACACACGCGAACAGGCTGATCCGTAGGGACGATTGGGGCGTTGGGTGGCCCCTTAGCAGTAGCGGAGGGAGCGCTGCCGTATGGATCCAGCAACATTGGAAATGATCGCGCCGGTTTTCGTCTTCCTAGGGCTCAGCGGCGCAGTTCTTATTGGCATGAAGATGCGCTACACGCATCTTCAGCGTACCCGCCTCAGCGGCACTGCGCATCAGGATGTAGAACGCTTGGCCGATACCGTGGATACCGTGCGCGATGAGGTCCGCATTCTGCGTGAGGAGTTCCTTGAACTCCATGAGCGCCTAGAGTTTACTGAGCGTCTGCTTGAGCGGCCCAAGACAGACACGGACCTAGGCTCTCCTCCCGGCCAGCAGGTCTGAGGGGTCGGACCCTCCCGCCAGCCGATCAGTGATTCTCATCTCGTCGTACCTCGAGATGTGCCTTCCAAAGGCGGCACCCTCGCGGCCTTGTGGGTGCCTTCACGAAGCGTCCACCGAGCTTCATCGAGCCCTCTCCGGCTCGTACGTGTCCGCCGCCGGGTTGTAGCCGTTCGGCAGGCCGAGCTCGTCCATCAGGCGCTGCATGCGGCGGTCATCCCTGAGCGGATCGAGCGCCGGGTCGATGCCGAGGATTCCTAACGAGAGGTCGTTGACGTCGGCGGCGCCTTCGATCCACTGCAGTGCCGTTTCATGGTCTCCGAGAAGCGTGTACAGCGAGATGATCGTGCGAACGTTCAAGATCCTGCTTTCCGCGATCAGCGTAGCGAGTGCGCTCCGCGCCTCGTCAAGAAGCTCCTCGTCCGTCCCCTCGCTGGCGAGGGCGTGGCCGATCACGGCGGCCCTGTCCGGATCCGTGGCTCCCAGCGCTCGCGCCAGAAAGACGGCGTGATTTGCCATTTCTTCCCCGGTCAGGCCCATCAGGGGCCCCCAGAGAAGCAGCGCCGCGCTGCCGGCTTCGTTGTCTCCGCCCATGGCGAGCATGCGCTCGAATAGGGGACGGCCCTCCGCGTACAGGCGCGCCGTGACCAGGGATTGCGCCAGCGTCCCGTGGGCGACGGGTGAGAGCGGGTCGAGGGCCAACGCCGCTCGGTGCTGCTCGATTGCTTCCTTGATCCGTCCCTGGTATCGGAGCAAGTCGCCCAGCATGGCGCGGGCGTACGCGTACGAAGGCTTGAGCGCGATCGCTCGTTTCAGCGCGAGCTCGGCCGTGATCCAGTCCCGGTCCGCTTCGGACGCCAGCACGCCCCACGAGGCCCAGCCCTCGGCCAGATCCGGGTCGAGGAGCACGGCTCGCTGCGCCGCCATCTTGGCTCGCGGGACCAGCGGCTGCGCACGGGCATCGCGGTACGCTAAAGCATCGATCGCGTCCGCAAGCCCGCTCCAACCGAGAGCGAACCCGGGGTCGCGCGCAACGGCCTCCTCGAAATCGTCCACCGCCTCGTACAGCAGGGCACCCCGGCGTGTATACCACTTCTGGCGACCGGCCACATACAGTTCATAGGCCCGGACGTCCGATGTACCGCCCCGGTAGAGCTCTTCCGCCCCACCGCCGAGCCGCGGGACCAGCTCTCGCACGATGGACTGCGCCAGCTCCTCCTGAACCACAAAGATGTCGGTGACGTCCCGGTCGTATTCCTCGGACCACAGGTGGAACCCTGTCTCCGCGTCGATGAGCTGCGCCGTGATCCGCACCCGATCCTCCGAACGTCGTACGCTTCCCTCGA
>JBDHHL010000289.1:0-6032 GCA_039589375.1 Gemmatimonadota bacterium
TGCAGATCCGCCCCGGCACCGACGGTGCGCTCGCCCTCGGACTCCACCACCTCGTGTTCGAGCATGGATGGGAGGACACCTCGTTTCTGGACAAGTGGGCCAAGGGCCTCCCGGCATTCCGGGAGTATGTGAAGGGGTTCACACCCGCACGCGTCGCCGAGATCTGCCGGGTCTCTGCCGACGATATTCGGGAAGCGGCCAGGCTCTACTGCACGCGCGGCCCCGCGCAGCTCCTGGTTTCCGCGAACGCCACCGTCCACCACACGAATGGCGTGCAGAACCACCGCGCGATCCTGCTTCTCCCCGCTGTCACGGGCAACCTGGAGATCGACGGCGGGAACCGCCGCTTCGTCGAGCGGATCCGGCCCAAGTCCGTGAACCTCTTCGACAGGGCCGGCGAGCTCCCAGCTCGAATCGGGCTGGACCGGTTCCCGGTGTGGTGCGCCCACTACCCCGAGGCGCACGCCATGCCCCTGGCGGACGCGATCCTCGAAGGCAGGCCCTATCCGATCAAGGCTGTTTTCGCCGTCGGCATGAACGTCATGATGTGGCCGAACTCGAGACGGCTCGCAAGGGCTCTCGATAGCCTCGACACGTTCGTGACGGCGGACTTCTTCCATACGCCCACCACGGAACTGGCGGATCTGGTGCTGCCAGCCGCTACTTCGTTGGAGCGCGCCGCCCTCATCGCGCGGGGAGATGGCCGGGTGGCGTACCGCCAGGCCGCAGTGCAGCCGGAGGGGGAAGCACGGGCAGATGCCCGTGTGCTCATCGATCTCGCGTGCAGGCTCGGTATGGCCGACCAGTTCTGGCACGGAGACTACCTCGCTTCCATCAGAGAACGTCTGGAGGGCATCCCCGGCCTCAGCCTGGACCAGCTAGTGGCCGAGCCGGAGGGCCTCACTGTACCCGGACCCGAAGTACACCCCGAACGGGCCTACGAGACTCGCGGCTTCAAGACGCCGTCTGGGAAGATCGAGTTCGAGTCGGACGAACTGCGCAGGCACGGGTACCCCGCCCTTCCGGCCTACGAGGAACCGGCCGAGAGTCCTGTCTCGACACCGAGCCTGGCGAGCGAGTACCCGCTCGTCCTCACCTCCGGTGGCCGTAGCAGGAACTTCACGCACTCTCAACACCGCAACGTCGCCTGGCTACGAGCACTGGAACCGCACGCGCGGATCCAGATTCACCCTGACGACGCGTCCGCTCGGCTCATCGCGGATGGCGACGCCGTGCTCGTTTCGTCTCCTCGAGGCACGGCTACCTTTCGCGCCTGGGTCACGGATGTCGTGGCACCGGGCGTCGTCCATGCATTCCACGGCTGGGCCGAGGCCAACATCAACGACCTGATGAACGACGCGACGCTCGATCCTATCAGTGGGTTTCCTGCCTTCAAGTCGAGTCTGTGCCAAGTGCGGAAGGTGGAGGATCGCACGACCGCTGCCTAGCCCACCATTAAGAAGCCACGCCAAAGTTGCCAACGTTGACAGGTAAAGCAAGCTTGACATCCAAAGCCGCCGGCACTATGATGTCAAGTACACTTGACACCGGGCGGGCCGATGAGCACGAGCGTGAGGAATCACGTCAAGCAGTTGAGAGTCGAGAGGGGCTGGACGCAGCAACAGCTGGCCGAAGCCGTCAAGGTCTCGCGTCAGAGCATCAACTCGATCGAGCGCAATCGTTACATCCCGAGCCTACCGCTGGCGCTGAAGTTCGCCCGGGTCTTCGGGTGCACGACGGAGGAGATATTCGAGTTGGAGGAACAAAAATGATCATTCCTATACTGCAAGGCGAAATAGACGAGCGGTTCCTGATGCACCGCCTGAAGTCCACCAGTCTAGCCGGCGTCGTCGGCGGCCTCTTCGCGTCCGGCCTGTTCGTCTACCAGTATTTCGCCCACGACATCGCCCGCTGGGACCTGCTGGCTGTCGCCGTTACGATCGCCTTGGTGAAGCTCGCCGCACTGGGCTACTACCGATTTGTCGACTGAGTTTTTTGAGTACACCAATGGCCTTGGAGTTGGTCAATCGCAGTCGTCTGCGCCCCGTCCGCGTCCGCGCCCACGCCCGCGTCCGCGAAACGGCCCTAGATCTGTGAGTTCGAGAAGAGTCCGTGGGCACCGCCCGCCGCCCCTTAGCCCTTGCCCGCCGGTTGCGCTTGGCCCCAGCTGCCGTCGTGCGCTGGAACAACGGCAGGCGAGACGGCTGGCTTCATGCCTCGCCGACGCAGGTCGAGGTCGGAGAGCAGGGGCCAGCCCTTGCGCAGGACGTAATCGAGCCAGAAGCCGCAGGCTTGGGAGGTGAAGACCGCGGTGAGCACGAGGGTGGTGAAGAACGGAGCGTTGATGATGCCGGCGTCGAACGCCACGCTGGCCAGCACGATCCCGGGACCGCCCCGGGCGTTGCAGGTCAAGGTCAAGTTGACGACGTCGAGGCCACGGAAGCCGCCCAGGCGAGCGGCCAGGCCTTTGGTGGCAAACACCAAGAGCGAAGTACCGACCAGGAAGCCGACCAGCATCATCGGGTCCAGGGACGTCCGCAAATCGAGGCGGTAGCCAACTAAGGCGAAGTAGATCGGGATGAACACGGCGACCGCCAGGTGCTCGATCGAGTCCAGCGCCCGCCGGAAGCGCTGGCGCTCGGTCGCCTTCATTCCCCCGACGATGCCGAAGCCGGCGAGGAAGGCGGCGAAGACCAGAGTGACGCCCAAGGCGGCGGCCACGACGACGTAGCCGAGCAGGACGGCGATGATCCATGCGACCGGGGACTCGCGGGCGAGGACGTTCCAGCTGGCCTGACCCAGGCGGCGCAGCACGGGCGGCACAAAAATCAAAGCGACGAAGACGTAGGCAGTGTTGACGACAACGTGAATGGCGATGCTCTCGACCAACTGGCCCTGGGTGGCGGCCAGGGTGCCCGCGGCGATGGCGGTAGCAACCGCCAGCACGCCCCAGAGAATGATATCCTCGAACACCGCTACTCCCAGCATGAGACTGGCAAAGCGGGTGTGGAGAATATCCAAGTCGTAGAAGATCTTGGTGATGACCGGGATCGAAGTTACCGCCGTAGCGATGGCGAAGACGATGACCACCGCCAGATGGCTGCCCACCTCACCCACGAGCGAGTCGATCGGCAGCCAGGGGCTGAGGCCGAGGGCGATGAAGAAAGGCAGCGGGGTGCCAACGGCGAGGATCCAAGCGGTCGGCTTGCGGTTCTCCTTGCCGAGGACGTGGCGGACGGAGAAGCCCGACACGAACATGAGCATGAGCAGGCCCAGGTGGTACATGAACCCCAGCACCACGCTCGAGGGATCGCCGGACCCATTGCCGAAGATCGATCCGGCCGTCCTCGGGGCCAGGTAGCCGAGCAGAGTGGGGCCGAGAAAAATCCCCGCCAAGATCTCCCCGACCACTTTGGGCTGGCGCAGGCGCCCGAAGAGCTGTCCAAGCAGGTTCGCGCCCAGCAATAGCAGTAACAGGGCCAGGACCACGGACCCGAACTCTTGGCTCGCCATGCACCTTCCTTTCGCGTTCGCTCTCTGTGTGGGTGACGCGCAACTGCGCTGGCACCGCAACGACTGGCCGATGCGCCTCGTCGTGCCGGACTGCACTGACGGTGGATTGCCTATACTGCGGGCGCTTGGCTTGCTTCGCCGAACCGGGGAAAGGGGGCCTTCCTACTGCGTCTTTCACGCGTCCCGGTTCCGGCAGGTTCCGATCTCCGGTCGAGCGGATTGCATGATCCGGGCCAAAGGTTCAGCCCGAGCCCATGCCCCCGGACGCGGCGGTCGATAACGCAAAGTCTGCCGTTTCCTGCACTTTCTGGCATTATGCGTCGGACTAAGATAGGCGGCTTCCCAGCGTCGATCTCGAGGCTAAAGCCTAGCGCTTTCGCAAGATGCGGACTGATGCGGGAGCAGGGACCCAAAATTGCCACGAGAGCGAGATCGAGAATGCTATGAGTGCCGGCAACCGGGGGGCGGAGAACCCGCCTGGTCGCTGCTCAGAGCAAACCCTGCGAAAGCCGGGGACGCAGAGCTACGGGGCTAAAGCGACGGACGTCGCCAAGCTCGCCGGGCCGCCAGCGATTCGACTCCAGTCGATTGCGGCGGCCCGGTTGTTTATGGAGTTTGCAGTGGAGGGGGACAGATGAAGATCGGGACGGTCGCGGACAGGAATGCGAGAATTCCGGCCACGTTCAAGCGGGTCAGCAGGGCTCGCTTCGTCTTGGCGGTAATTCTCCTCGCCGCCGCAGGCGCAGCCTGCCAAGAGATGTTGACCTCCACGGAGCCGAGCGGCCTGACGCCCGCCCGGCTCGTCCTCAGTCCGGAGAGCGTCACGATAGCCCGCGACGACTCGGTGAATTTCGTTGCAATCGGATTCACCCAGTCCGGCGACACGGCGGACATTCAGGTAGTCTGGTCGGCCAGCAGCGGAAACGTCAACTCGAAGGGCAAGAAGGGTGGCCGCCACACCGGGTGGTACAGGAACGGCAAGTGTGGTGATTACCAAGTAACGGCCACGAGCGTGCCGGGTGAAATATCGGCCAGTGCGAACGTCAAGGTGGTCTGCGCAGAGCCGGGACCCGTGGCTTCGGTCACGGTGACCCCGGCTTCGGTCACGCTGCAGGTTGGCGGCAGCGTCCAGCTGAGCGCCGAACTGAAGGACTCGAACGGGCTCCTACTCTCGGGTCGCGCGACCGAGTGGGCCACGAGCAACGCGGGCGTGGCCGACGTGGACGGGGACGGCCTGGTGACGAGTGGGGGCGAAGGTTCGGCTACGATCACGGCCACCTCGGAAGGAGTGAACGGCACAGCCTCGATCACAGTGACCGCGGTCTCGGGCGGGGGCGGTAGCACAGCGCCCAATCTCAAAGTTGCCTTCATCGGCGATCAGGGCCGCGGGTCGGATGCCCTAGCCGTTCTCCAGCTGATCAAGGACGAGGGCGCCCATATGGTGCTCCATCAGGGGGATTTCGATTACGACGACGACCCGACCCGGTGGGACGACAACATCACCAGCGTACTGGGCGCCGATTTCCCCTACTTCGCCTCGGTCGGGAACCACGACGAGGCCGCGTTCTACGGGGCGGGCGGCTACCAGGAGAAGCTGGCGCAGCGGTTGAGCCGCATGTCGGGCGCGACCTGCACGGGCGAGCTGGCGGTAAACTCCGCCTGCGAGTATCAGGGGCTGTTCTTCATCCTCTCGGGTGTCGGTACGCTGGGCAGCGGGCACGAGGCCTACATCCGCCAGCAGTTGGCGGCGGACAACTCGATCTGGCGCATCTGCTCGTGGCACAAGAACCAGAACGCGATGCAGGTGGGTGGCAAGGGCAACAGCGTAGGCTGGGGCCCATACGAGGCGTGCCGCGAGCTGGGGGCGATCATCGCGACCGCGCATGAGCACTCCTATTCCCGCACGAAGACGCTGGTCAACACGGAATTGCAGACGGTCGACCCGAACTGGCCGGACCCGGCGAACCTGCGGGTCACACCGGGCGCGACCTTCGTCTTCGTCTCCGGGATTGCAGGGGCGAGCATTCGCGACCAGGAGCGTTGCCTGCCGACGACTTACCCGTACGGGTGCAACGGGGAGTGGGCGTCGATCTACACTTCGGACCAGAACGCACAGTACGGGGCCCTGTTCATCGAATTCCACGTGGACGGCGACCCGAACAAGGCGCGCGGCTACTTCAAGGACATCGATGGCGCGGTCGTGGACGAATTCACGGTCACCTCTCAGTAGACACGCTCATGCTCTTGTTCCACACGGCGTCCGCCGCCAGGACGCCGTGTGGCCGGCTCGCGTAGCCGACATGATTGCAGACAATCTGGGACACCAACTGCCGAGACCTCCGCGAATACCCCCGCGGAGGTCCCTTCCCATGCGAATCGCTTGACAGCGTCCGCCGTACTCTCGTAGCATCCCTGTGTCATCGCTCATATAGCACGCTTGCATCACCGTAGGATGAGCTGAACAGGCCGTCTGTCCCCCATGCGCATCCTGTGCCTACAGGGGAGGTGCCCGTGAGACC
>JBDHHL010000290.1:0-5940 GCA_039589375.1 Gemmatimonadota bacterium
AGCCCGACGTCGAGGAGCGCGCCGAGAATCATGTCGCCGCTGATGCCAGCGAAGGGATCAAAGATCAGAGAGCGCGACTGCTCTTCCATCATTGCTCCGGGCGTCCGTGCGGGAAGAAGGAAATGGTCAGGGTCCAGCGGAGCGCGAGGGCTTTCTTTTTGCCGCTGCCGATGGGTTCATTCGCGAACGCCGGCTCGCTGGCCCAGAGCGGGAACGCGAAGGCGAGGGCGACATTCCGGTACCCTCCCGTGATCGCCATGCCGGCGTCGGCCCCGAGTTTGGAAACCTCCAGGCTGCGCGCCATGAACCGACCCAGAGGCTCGTCCTCGCCGGCCAGTAGCTCTCGCCAGTCGAATATCAAGGAGCTCTCTTCGTCAATCGCTTCCGGCCCCAGCCGCTCGGGGATTCCCGGCGTCCACGCGACCTCGAAGAAGCCATGAAGCCGGCCCCAGAACCCGGCGGCCGATTCGCCACCGCCGCTCACCTCGCCGACGGCGCTCACGTAACGCTTCACGAGCGCTTGGGTCGCCTCGTAGGCCCGCAGGTGCGGACCCCCGTGAACGACATACGGGATATCCGAGAACAGCGCGCCTTTGGCGTCCAGGTACGGGTTCAGCCAGCGAGTCACGGGATCGGCTCCGTAGAGCAGAAACCGGCGCTGCAGAGGAGCGTCGCTCGAGCTCCACCCCCCGGCCAGACGCACTGTCCAATCGGCTTCACGGAGCCGGCCCCAGACCTCAGCCGCGAGTTCCGCCCGGACATAGCCGTGCTCTCCGCCGACGGCTTTGACGCCAACCCCCAGGCTCCCCGTCAGCCTAGGCGCACCCCAATCTCCCCTTCCCCAGGCGACCTCACCGACCACGGCATTGTCCTGTCCGTCACTCCAGGGGTATGCCGTTTCCACCTGTTCGCAGGGCACGGAGGGAGCCTGCGACGGGCAATCGAAGAACGGGATCGTCTCCAGGTAGCGCTCGTCGTAGAGCCACAACGTCGACACACCCAGAGACAACCGCTCCGTCGTACGAGGATTACCTGCCTGCCCGTTCCAAACTGGATAGAAGAGGCTGAGGCCGCTTCGCCCGTGGAGGGAACGGAAACTCACGGCGCCGGTCTCGATCTCCGCCGCCGCCTCGAAGCCGGCGAGTGCACCCGCGTCCGGGTTGGTCCCGAAACCGAGGCCTAGCCAGAAGGTCGCCGGCTCCATGCGGAAGCGGCCACTCGCTCCGACGGCACAGCATCCGTTGCTGCCCCCGTCGATCTCGTTGGTCCAGACGAGAGGTATCAGGTCCACGCCCTGCCTCTCGCTGACCGTCCACCAGTAGGGTACCTCGGGTAGGGCAGCCTTGGGGATCACGTCCCATTGACCCAGGGCGGCGCGTGGCCCGCACAGGCAGAGGCACACCAGCGTGAGCAGAGTAGACCGCGACGGCTTCATTCGCTCAATCGAAGTACTCGAGCCAGGCTCTGGTAGTCAGACAAGCGACTCGATCGTGCCCGGCATTCGGCCACCCTCTCCCAGCCGGTGCGAGGGACGCAGCCGGGCCAACACGATTTCGAGCTTCATCGAGTATCCTGGGATGGTTTCAGGAGCGCGCATGCTTCTTCGAGCACGCGGAGCGTTGTCGTCCTGCCCTGGACGGCCAAGACATCCGCCAGTTCGGGCCCTTGTGTCGCTCCTGTGATCGCCGCCCGCACCGGCATGAACAGACTGCGCCCTTTCGCGCCGACTCCTTTGCCCGCTTGGCGCAGCGCCGTCAGCGCCGTGTCGCCGTCCCAGTCCTCCACGCATCGCAGCATAGCCAGCACGGCCTCGAGCGTCCGCAGGGTGTCCGGCTGATTGAGTGTATCCAGCGCCTCCTGGTCCCAACGCATCGGCTCCGGGGGCTGAAACTGCGAGAGGAAGCGCGTGGCGTCGCCGAACGTCGTGAGACGCTCCTGCAGCGCGGCCGCGATGCGAACCAAGTCGCTTCCCAATGCCATCCGTGTAGCGGGTCGGAGTTTGTCTGCCAACCGATCGGCCAGCTCCTCTACGGCCATCCCCCGGATGTACTCTCCTGACAACCACTCGAGCTTATCGGGATCGAGTCGCACGTCGCTGGCGCCGACTCGGTTGAGGTCGATCTCGTCTATGAGCCTCTCGGGCGGCAGCACTTCCTCGCCGCTGGGGCTCGACCAGGAGAGCAGCGACAGGTAGTTGACCAGCGCGTGCGGGTGATAGCCCGCTTCGAGGTAACCGCGCAGGCTGCGAGCGCCGTATCGCTTGGACAGGGCAGAGCCATCGGGGCCGAGGACGTGAGGTACGTGAATGAAGACGGGCGGTTTTTCGTGCAGTGCTCGATAGAGCATCACCTGTCGCGGCGTATTCGCCAGGTGGCCGACGCCGCGAATCACGTGACTGATGAGCATGGCCCCATCATCCACGACGACGGCGAAATTGTAGGTCGGCAGTCCGTCCGACTTCAGAATCACGAAATCGCCGAACTCCTGAGCATCGAAGTGGATTTCGCCGCGCACCACGTCGCTCACGACGACCGGCTCGTCACGAACTCGGAAGCGGACCGACGGTTTGACGCCCAATCTGACCAGTCTCTCCTCTTGGTCCGGAGTGAGGTTCCGGCACGTGCCGTCGTACAGAGGTTGGTCGCCGCGGGCCAGAGCCGCCTCCTTCCTGGCCTCGAGCTCCAGGGGCGAGCAGAAGCAGCGGTAGGCCAAGCCCATGTCGATGAGCCGTTGGGCCTGATTCGCGTAGATCGAAGCCCGCTCGCTCTGGCGATAGGGGCCCAGGTCTCCGCCAACATCAGGACCCTCATCCCAGGTAACGCCCAGACGGCGGAGCGAGCTCGTGATTTCGTCTTCAGCGCCGGGAAGGTTGCGGTCGACGTCGGTGTCCTCGATCCGCAGGATGAACCGACCTCCGCAGTGCCTGGCGTACAGCCAGTTGAGTACTGCGATGCGTGCGTTGCCGAGGTGCAACTCGCCGGTTGGACTCGGCGCGAAACGGGTCCTAACGGTCATCACGAGCGATGGTTGGTGTCTCTGGATTGCCGGGTCGAGCGTCGCTCAACATAGGGTCCCCGCGGTTCGGTAACAAGCGCGATTCAACCGGCAGCGTCCTTCGTATCAGTCAAATGCTTCACGATCTCCGCGGCAAGTGCCGGGCCAACGCCCGGTACGTCCGCGATCTCCTCCGGCGTTGCCGCCTTTATGGCTTTGAGGCTGCCAAACGCTCGCATCAGCGCCTTCTGGCGAGACGGTCCCACGCCCGGGATGTCGAGCAGGCCCGACCGTAGCGTGCGGCGGCTGCGTCGCAGTCGGTGGTACGCAACGCCGAAGCGATGGGCTTCGTCGCGTACCTGTTGCAGCAGCCGCAGGCCGGGCTCCCGACGCGATAGCCGGAGCGGCTCACCGCGATCCACGGTAAAGATCAATTCCTCCCGCTTTGCCAACGAGACGACCGGCAAGTCGGGCACGCCCGCCCGCTCCAACGCCTGGGCCGCCGCCGATAGCTGGCCCTTGCCGCCGTCGACGAGTACGAGATCCGGAAGCCGCCGCTCCTCCTCGATTCGGCGCGAAAAGTAGCGTCCTACGACCTCCTGCATGGCCGCGTAGTCGTCGATCCCCTCGACGGACTCTATGCGATATCTCCGGTACTCGTTCTTGAGCGGCTGCGCGTTCTCGAACCAGACGGCTGAGCCCACCGAATCCGTTCCCTGGATGTTCGAGATGTCGAACCCGATGATCGATCGCGGGACGCGTTCGAGACTGAGATCGGCCCGCAAAGCGTACAGCGCGGCTGGAGCTCGCATCTCGACCTGCCCCTCCAGCAGACGCCGCTCCTCTAGAAGATGGCGGGCATTCTGTTCGGCCCGTTCGAGCAGCTCGCGTCGGAGTCCTCGCTGCGGAACCTTTACCTTGAACGCTCGTCCGCTGCGCTGTCTCATGTGCTGTTCGACCGTGGAGCGGTCAGCGAAGTCGATCGGTACGGCCAACTCTCTCGCCACGTCTTCCTGAGGTAGGTAGTGACGCGCGATGAAAGCGGAAAGTACCAATTCGGGCTCCGCGCCCGACACGTTGGACAGGAAGTGAGCCTGACGGCCCAGCAACTTCCCTTCCCTGATCTTCAGGATCACTCCGCACGCGTCGTCTGCGTCCCGGGCCAACGCGACGGCATCGACATCGCCGCCCCGCGGATCGATGGCCAGTTGCCGTTCCTCCAGCTCCTCCAGCCCCCGCAGGATGTCGCGGTACTCGGCGGCGCGCTCGAACTCCAGAGAAAGGGCCGCCTCGGCCATCCGGGCCTCGAGCTTCTCGGACAGCCTGCGCGTGTGACCCTGAAGAACCAGGATGACCTCGTCGATCATTTCGCGATACTCAGTCACGCTCTGGTAGCCGACGCAGGGGGCCTTACAACGCCCGATGTAGTAATCGAGACATGGTCGCGGTGGAGCCTGCTTGGGCAGGTCGTAGTGACATGAGCGTATGGTGTAGAGCTTCTTGATAGCGCGGAGCGCCCGCCGCATGTGACCCACGTCGGCATACGGACCGAAGTAGCGTGAGCCATCCTTGAGCAGCCTGCGGGTGACGAAGACGCGCGGGAGCGGTTCTCCGAGGGTCACCTTGATGTACGGATACGTCTTGTCGTCCCGCAGGAGAATGTTGTAGCGAGGGGAGTATTCCTTGATCAGGTTCGACTCTAGGATCAGCGCTTCGGTCTCCGACCCGGTAACGATCGTGTCGAAGTCCGCTATGCTGCGGTACATGTGCGGCGACTTGTGATGCGATGAGGTGTCGTCGCGAAAGTAAGAGCGTACACGATCACGCAGCGACTTCGCCTTGCCAACGTAGATCGGCTTGCCTTTCGCGTTCTTGAGGATGTAGACGCCGGGCGCCGCTGGAAGCGCTGCCAATTTTTCTTCGGCGGACGATGACGCAGGCATAGCTCAGGGAGCGCTGTCTTTCAGCAGTTTGAACCCGCCAGTCGGTAGCGTACCGAGGATCTTGCTGGCCAGAAGATATACTACCCCGAAAGTACCGAGCGTTCCCATCGTCACCAGCAGCCAAGAGATCAAAAGGGGGCCGTCGCGAAAGACGGGCTCGAGGATCTGCTCGGCGATCAGGGCCACTCCGCCCGCGAGCAGTCCGCAGAGCACGATCCGAAGCAGGTGAACCAGGTCGCTTCGATCCAACAGCGTTCCGAGTCGCCGCTCGAGTCCGTTCCACAGCATGATCAGGTAGGCCCAAGAGGCCACCGCCGCCCCCGTGGCCAGGCCGGGAGCGTAAAGAGGCCACATCAGGATGGCTCCGACACCAGCCCCGATAACAAGCGCCGTGGCAGCGTAGCGGACCGGTGTGCGCGTGTCGAGCATGGCGTGGAAGCCTGAGGCAAACAGCTTGACCGACGAGGCAGCGACTAGGCCGATCGAGTAAGCGGCGAGCGTGCCGGAAACCCAGTAGGTGCTGGAAACGGTGAAGTCGCCTCGCTGGAACAGCAGTGCCACGATCAGGTCGCCGAACAAGATGAAGGCCAGGCTGGAAGGCAGCGCCGCGAATGCTATGGTGCGGAACCCTTGGCTCAGGCGCAGGCGCAAGGCATCGAGAGCTTTGGACTGTGCCTCACGCGATAGTTCGGGCAGCGACGCGGCTGCCACAGAAGTGCCGAAGAGGCTGAGCGGCAGATAGTAGAGTCGCTGTGCGTAGTAGAGGGCGGCCACGGCTCCGTGTGCCAGGAAACTTGCCAGGAACACGTCTAGGAAGCCGGACAACTGTGCCACGCCCGCACCGATGACCACCGGCCCAAAATTCTTCAGCACCAACTTCACCGGCTGCCAACGGAAATTCAGGCCCAGCTTGAATGGCCCGGCTGCCGCTCGAGCGGCCGGCAGTTGAACGAGGAACTGGAGCGCTCCGCCTATCACGGTTGACCAGGCGAGCGCGATGACC
>JBDHHL010000291.1:0-5935 GCA_039589375.1 Gemmatimonadota bacterium
GCGGCCGCGATCGGGAATATCGGGCCGGGTCTGGCCGACGTGGGGCCCACGGCCAACTACTCCTGGATGCCGGGAGCCGGCAAGTTGGTCCTCAGCCTGCTGATGCTGCTCGGCCGACTGGAGATCTATACCGTGCTAGTGCTGTTCCACCCGGAGTTCTGGCGTCGCTGATCGCCTACCCGACGTAGCACTCAGAGAACGCGAACCGTTCCGGCCCTACCGGGTAGGAGCTGCCCGATGTCCGCTGCCGCATGGCCCTCGGCGCGCAACGCTTCCACCAAGTCAGCGCAATCGTCGGGTGCCACGGAGATCAGAAGCCCTCCCGACGTCTGAGCGTCGCAGAGCAGCAACTTTCCTGCTCGCGAGATCGTGTCCGCCCATTCGGTGTCCGGCTCGACGAACTCGAGGTTTCGATTCGTCCCGCCAGGAACGTAGCCCTGTTCCGCCAGCTTCATAGCATTCGGCAGGTACGGAACCATATCGGATGCCAGCTCTGCTGAGAGCCCGCTCTGCTTCGCCAAGTCGGCCAGATGACCAATAAGTCCGTAGCCGGTCACATCGGTCATCGCTCCGACGTCCGCCGAACGCGCCAGAACCAGCGCCCGGTCGTTGAGACTAAGCATCGACTCCACAGCAGCATTCAGGCTCTCCTCAGGCGCTTCGCCTCGCTTGAGGGCCGTCGAGATGATTCCGGTCCCGATCGCTTTGGTGACCACCAGCCGATCGCCGGCACGACCGTCACCCTTTCGGTAGATGCGGCGGGCGGACACCGTGCCGACGACGGCCATACCGTACTTGGGCTCCGTGTCATCAATCGAGTGTCCGCCGATGATAGCTACGCCGGCCTCCTCGGCCTTGTCCCGGCCTCCGCGCAGGATCTCCAGCAGGATAGAACGGTCCAGCTTGCCTATGGGGAAGGCGACGATATTCAGCGCGAACAGCGGCCGTCCTCCCATAGCGTATATGTCGCTGATGGCGTTCGCGGCTGTGATCGCGCCAAACGTGTACGCATCATCCACGATAGGCGTGAAGAAATCCACCGTCGTGACAAGCGCACGTTCCTCATCGAGCGCGTAGACAGCGGCATCGTCGGGCATTTCGAGACCGACAAGCACGTCCTTGCCTACGCGGCTCTCCAGGGCGCTGAGCGCAGTGGCCAGGTCCGCCGGACCCAGCTTACATGCTCAACCGGCGCCGTGACTGTATTGCGTGAGCCGTACGCTCTCGGATGCTGGTGTGTTCATCTCAACGCGAACGTAGGGGCCCGGCTGACCGCCGGTCAAGCGCGCTTGCCAAACCGACGCGCACGGGGCAGAATGACGTGACGTGGGCTGACCGACAGGAGACGGTAGCCATTGAGTGAGAGCGCTTATGCCGCAGCGCGGCGCCAAATGGTGGACAGGCAGATCCGGCGCCGGGGGGTCACCGACGGCCGGGTGCTGGACGCCATGGAGCGCGTAGAGAGGCACCGTTTCGTTCCCACCGATCACCAATACCTCGCCTACGAGGACTCCGCTCTGCCGCTCTCTCTGGGGCAGTCCATCTCTCAGCCTTACATGGTAGCAGCGATGACCGAGGCCCTAGAGGCGACGCCGACGAGCCGTGTCCTGGAGGTCGGCACCGGCAGCGGGTACCAGACGGCAGTCCTTGCCGAAATCGCCTCCAGGGTATTCACCATCGAGCGGCTGCCGGAACTCTCAATCGACGCACAGGCCGTGCTGGGCACACTCGACTACACGAACGTCGAGTTCAGAATCGGGGACGGCTCGAGGGGCTGGCCGGACGAGGCTCCCTTCGACGCCATTCTGGTAACGGCCGCCGCCGCGCAGGTCCCACAGCAGTTGTTGGACCAATTAGCGGACGGGGCATCTCTGGTCGTGCCGGTGGGCGGCCCGCCGGATCAGGACCTTTTCCAGATACGCAGAGACGGCAACTCCTACCATCACCGGTTCATAACACGCTGCCGGTTTGTGCCGCTCGTCGAAGACCACGACTGATGTTCTATCCGGCTACCTAGCTGATCAACTCGACCTGCGACTCCTCGATCCAGCCTTCGCTCTCGCGTCCTCGCGAAACCCGAATCCACCGGCCGCGTCGTTCCTGTACCCGGTATCCAGTGCCCTGCGCCGGGTTGGCGATCGCTTCGCTGCGCAGCACCGGACCCGCGCGCAGTTCGGCCTCGGGCACAGCGACGATCGCGTACTGCGAGGTCGGATACAGCATCAACGCCGCGCAAAGCAGGGCCGAGACAAGAGCGGCGCCGCCGGTGAATGCCAGGTACGCCCTTCGGCGCCGCAGGCGAATGACTAATGCGGCGCAACCGCCGAACCAGAGCAGCATGAATAGGAACGCCAACTCGTCGGCGGATAGCGGCAACGGTGGCACAGCACTTCCGATGACGGGATCGTCGCCCATGGCCAACCGCAGGTTGAACCGGGCATCGCCGTCCCTTGGCCTCAGCCGCAGCGATCTAATCCAGAACGCGACGGCCTTGCCCCGTTCGTCGGTCTCGTAGTAGGCGTTGCCAAGGTTATATAGCAGGTTCGGATCCTCGGGCCTCTCCACCCGTGCCGCCTCGAAGAATTCGGCGGCCCGCGCGTATTCGCCCCGCCCATAGGATGCGACACCTTCCTGGAACAGCTGAACTTCCCGACCCGCCTGGGAAACCTCGGCAGCCGAGTTCTGCGGCCATAACCCCAGGAGGCAGATGCCGACAACGGCCAGCGCGCGGCCGGCGGCCGACGCGGCTCGCAGAGTCTTCTCCGATATCGCCTCCTTGTCGACCAAGGCGAACAACCTGTCCGCCTCAGCCAACATCTCCTTGGCTGCCGCCGCACCTGGCGGCTCGGGCGAATAGCGTAGCCGGCCGCAACGTTCGAGCAGCTCGATCATCTCGAGAGCCACCTGCGGTGGTACTCCGGCATCTTCGAGAGCGTTCTGCACATGCACGACGCCTTGAGCCGACAGGCCCTGTCGGTGCAGCCTTTCTTCGAGCCAACCCAACGCCGTGATTCGGAGCTGGCCGAAGAAAGCCACGTCGCCGGACTCCGCCAGCGGCCGCAGGGCTCTGAGCGCATGTTGGCGTCGCTGCGTCCTCCTGCGTCCGATTGCCGGCGCCCGACGGCGATAGCGCCCGAACGCCACGGTTCCCAGCAGTAGCACCAGCGGTACGGCCTGAATCGCCCAGTATTCCCTCCTCCCCAGCAAGCCGAGCGGCTGGCGTCCGGCGCGCGGCTTCACGAAACGAATCGCCGCACCACCCGTCCCACCGACCCCGACCGAGGCGGGGCCGCCGGACTCGACCAACAAGGTCATAGGGTCGGTGCGGGCTACAACATAGGTCGACTGTAGCGGGTCGAAGTGCGGCAACCGAATTCCCGGTACGACGTACTCGCCAGAACGCTCTGGTACGAGGACCCAGGAGAACCTCTTGTGTCCGGCAAACTCGGCGCCGCGTAGCTGCACCTCGGCGTCCTCGCCGCCCTCGTACGCGCGGATGCCCGGGATCTCGGGAAGCGCTGGTCGACCCAAAGAGCTCAGGTTCCCCGAGCCGCTCACCTCGAGCACCAGGTTCACCGCCTCGCCGGCGCGCAGATCCGACCGATCGAACCAGACTTCCGTCTCGTACCGGCCCACTGCCCCTGCGAAGTCGGCCGGTGCACCTTCCTGCGGGAGCGGCAGAACGATCACTGTTTGCGGGGCGCTCTCAACTTGGAACGTCTCCGGCGCGTAGATCAGGCCGCGTCTGACTTCGTAGATCACGGAGGCAGCGGGTATACGATGCTCACCCGGACTTAGCGGGAAGAGCGCGCGCTTGTACGTCTGCACGAAGTACTCGCGCTGGCCGACGACGCGCCGTTCCGGCTGTCGCGACCCGGGTAGGTCCGCGGTCCAGAACCCCTGAATCTCCGGCGGCCGATACTCCGGCTGCCGCTGCAACCGCCCACGCACCAGCGGGTCGAAGAAAGCCCCCACGGTCATAGTGACCTGTTGACCGACATAGGCGATCTCGGGCTCCACCCACAACCGTACCGCCACTTCCTCCTCGGGCCTGGGCGCGAGCCCGCCCGGCATGTCCACGGCAACCCCGGCCTCGACCAGCAGCCGGACGGCCTCCGTCTCGTACTCAACGCCCTCGATGACGACGCCGATCGGCGCAATCGTGTACTCGCCTGGCCGCAGGACCCGAAGCGTGTACTCACGCGTAAGCTCGCGGACCGAACCGAGCGAGGGTGAGTACCGGAACGTCGAGCGGTCGGACACGGAGAGGATCTCGAGACCCTCGAGCTGTGGAGCTTCGATCTCCGGGCTCTGCAAGCCAGGGGCGCGCAGAGTGATGGTCAACAAGACCGTCTCTCCAACGTGTGCCGTCTGACGATTCAGAGACGCGTCGACCTCGACCTCATCGGCCTGTTGCGCGAGGGTAGCCACGAGAAGCAGTGGGAGCAGTCTGCTGATCACCAGTCCGGCCCCCTGACTCGTCGACGTTCCCGTCTCAACTTCTCACGCTGCAGGCCTCGCTCGCGCTCCTCCACCGCTCTCAGGATCTGCTCCGCAAGTTCCTTGGGAAGCGGCGACTCTGCCGAGCCCAGATCGGCCCTCTCGTCGAGGCTTGTCGCTCCCGAGCCCGGTCTGGTACTCTCCGACTCTGCGCCGCGCTCGCCTTCCCGCTCGCCGCCGCGCTCGCCTTCCGGCGACGCCGAGGGGTCCTGGTCGGGGCGATCCATCGATTGCTGGCTCGACTCCAGCTGCTCGAGTCGTCTCAATGCCAACTCGAGGTTCCACCTGGCGTCATCTCGCGTGGAATCCAAGAGCAGAGACCGCCGGTAGGCATCGATTGCCGCGCGAAGATCCTCGGCTTCCGCAGCCTCGGGGCCAACAATCGTGGCGTGGGCGTTGCCCAAGTTGTAGAAGGCGCGTGCTCGCAACTCCGGCAACTGGGCCTCTAGCGATTCGGTCAGCCTCGCGCGGGCGAGCTCCGCCTCGCCCAAGCGCAGCAGCGCGGTGCCGAGATTGTACAACATCTGAGGCGTAGCCCTGCCCCTCGCCATGGCTTCCCGATACCGCTCGACGGCCTTGGCGTAGTCGCCACCCCGATAGGCACGGTTTCCACCGGGTTCCTGGCCACCTGGCCGGAAACCGACCGCGATGCATAGGACCAGAATGGCGACGACATTTCTCATCGTTGGCGTCTCCACGCCCAAGTCCAGTCCATCACCAAGAGAAGCAGGGCCACCGCGACGAACCACTGAAACCTCGGCGTCCAGCGCACGTCCCGCATGACTTCGCCGCGACTGTACTCCAATTCAGCAAGCGCGGCGAGTACGCGGCTCACACCGCCCTCGTCGGCCCGCGTCCAGAATCCTCCAGCGTTCCGGGCAGCGCTCGCGAGCGGCTCCTTCATCAAACGGCTCAACACCACTTCATCTTCACTGTCGCGCTTGTATCCGCCGATCCGTTCACCCACGCGATCGTGCAATGGAATCGGTTCGCCGCGCTCTCCGGCGACGCCGATACCATAGAGTTTGACACCTCCCGCCTCTGCAGCGCGGGCCGCCTCGAGGACCGCATCTTCGGCATCGTGCGACTCGCCGTCGCTCAGAATCACTATCGCCTTGTCACCGCCGTCGGAAGAATCATCGCGCAGAAGCTCGAGCGAACTGTGGATCGCCGCCGCCAGCGACGACCCCGGTGTCCCGGCCATCGTCGGATCGAGAGCATCGAGGTACAGATGGAGTGCGCCGTGATCGACGGTCAAGGGGGACATCTGATAGGCCATTCCGGCGAACGCTACGAGCCCGATTCGATGTCCCGCCAACTCGTTCACCAAGCGCCTACTCTCGAGGCGCTGCCGCTCGAGCCGATTGGGGCGCAGGTCCTCCGCCCACATCGACTCGGAGATATCCAAAGCCAGAACCACGCTGAGGGCTCGCGT
>JBDHHL010000292.1:0-5933 GCA_039589375.1 Gemmatimonadota bacterium
GGCGGACGCACCCAGCGGGGGCGGCACACCGGTATGCTTCTGGGGTGACAGCACCGCGGCCATGCCGAGGCCGCAGGCCTCCCTCCAGCTTCAAGCCAGCGACGAAGTGCTGGACGAAATCGTCGTCGGCGCTCCCGTGCGGGTATTTCGGCGCACCCAATACGAACTCTTCCAACAAGATGGGTACTGGTGGCTCGGCCGGCGCATCGGGAACTCTAAGGCCCACCAGATCGTGACTGGCCCGCTGCTTTCCCCTGAAGCCGGCGGTTTCGTTCTGAAGTACTACGACTCGGGAGGCGCGGTCACCGCCGATCCCGCGCGCGTGGCCCGCGTCGACATTGCGCTCAGGGCGACGAGCCTGGGCGCGGCGGGTTACGTGCAGCGGACCCGCCAGGATTCCTTGCACACGACGGTCTTCATACGAGGGTGATATTCGTGTAAGTCGCCCGCGCCCCGGCGCGGCTGACTATGACAGCGACAGTCTGAAGAAGGCATGGTGAAAGATGTTCGCAAAAGTCGATAGAGGGCCGCTCGACGGTCCACCCGTCCTACGACTCGATAGCCAGGGGTTCGCGCTACCAACGGTCCTGGTGGTCATATTGTTGTTGAGCACGATCACTGTGACCGCTCTGCGAACGGCCGTTGACGAACGTATGACAGGCAAAGCGATGCGCGAGTCGGCCAAGGCCATCTACGCTGCCGAAGCGGGCGTGAACGCGGTGATCGCGGGCTGGGACAACGCCTATTTCGATTCGGCGCTCGCCGTGCCTGGTGACAGCCTGGATATGGGCTGGCAATCCATGGAGAACAGTTGCAGCTACCGCGCCATGGTGCACCGGCTGGACGACGGGTCGGGACGGAAGCTGTACCAAGTCAACTCGACCGGCCGCGGCTCCGGTAGCCTCCGGGGCCAGCGCACGCTCGCCGTCGTGCTGGCCGACGTGCCGATCCTGCCGCTGAAGGCCCTAGTTGTTAACGGCGATATTGACATCACAGGAGATCAGGAAATCCAGGGATCGTGCGGGGATGTTCACGTGAACGGCAACGTCGACCTCTCCGACACTCTGCAAGTGAACGACATGCTCTCCGCTACCGGCGCTGTGACGGGTAGCGGGGCCAATCACATCATCAATGCGGACGGTGAGCCGGTCACGCCGGAGAGCGGTGCTGAGCCGATCGAAATTCCGAAACTGAATCCATGGGATTTCTGCGGAGAGGCGGACTACATCTTGCGCAACGGTTGGATAGTCACGGTTGGGCCGCCGACCGATAGCACTCTGATCGGAGGTCCCGGAGTACTCGGCTGGAAATACACGGCTCACCTCGACAAGTATACGCTAAACGCCGAAATAGGCGTTCCCGGCACGGTGTGTGTCAACGGCAACGTCCAGGTGTCTGCGGGCGAGGGCACGATGACTTCGGCGCTGCCGCTATCCCTACTGGTCGACGGCTCGGTCAACTTTACCGGCAGTCCGGTGATTACCGCCGACCACTCGGACGGGATCCTCGTGATCGCGGGTGGCGACGCGAGCATGCACGGCTACCCCGAGGCCGCGGGCGACAACTTCTCCGGCCTCATCTACGCCGGAAGCCAATGCGACTTCAACGGCATCCCGATCCTCTCCTCTCAGGTCCTCTGCCGCGGTGACCCCGATCCCGCCGGTGCCATCAACTTGAGTGACCAATCCATGATCAACGGCGAAACGCAGATCACCTTCAGTTGTGTCGATCTCGCGAACATCACCGAAGTACAGCCGCTGCGGCATGGCGCTTGGTCGCAGTTCGCGAACTGACGGACTATTGCACCCGGACCAGTCAGGGCCAAGGCGGGCCTCGAGAGACCTGGCCGCTGTCAGCCGCTCACCTTACTCGCGCCTCAGCGCCTCCACAGGATCGACCCGCGCCGCTCGGCGCGCCGGGATGTAGCTCGCCGCCAGGGCTGCGATCGTTAGCAGTAGGGCCACAGCTATCAGAGTCGCTGGGTCGGTGGGACTGATCTCGAACAGGAATTCCTCGAGCACCCGGACCGCAGCCAGCGAAACGACCAGTCCGATTGCGAGGCCGGTCGCCAACTGCGCCATGCCTCTCCTCAGCACGCCGCGGACGACATCGCTCGTCGCCGCACCCAAGGCCATGCGAATTCCGATCTCGTTGGTGCGTCGCGCTACCGCGTACGCCAGCACACCGAATATGCCGACTACCGCCAATACCGTCGCCAGCGCGGCAAGCGAGCCGATGAGGATCGTCCGGAAACGTGGTCCCGCGACCGATCGGCTGATCAGGCCGTCGAGCGTGCTCAACTCCAAGATCGGCAGGTCGAGATCTATCGCCCTCACAACTTCTCGAGCCGCCGCCATCACCCCGGACGGGTCGATCGACGTCCTGAGCACGACGGTCCGATTGGAACTCACGAACTGTCCATCACCATCGATCTGCCAGGTCATCCCTTCACGGAAGGGCAGATACATCTTGGCCTGTTGCTCCACATCCAGTCCTTCGTGGCGCACGTCGCCTGCCACACCGACCACGGTGAGCCACGGCCACTCGCCTTCGATGTCAACGGCATCATCGAACACTGCATCGCCACCCTCTTTGATCCTCCGACCGACGGCCTCCTCATCGGGCCAATAGGCACGAGCCATCGCCTCGCTCACGATGGCCACCGGCCTGTCGCTGTACTTGTCCTGGGGTGTGAAGGCACGACCGGCAACCAGCGGAATGCTCATCACCCGAAAGTACGAAGCGGTGACGTTAGCGCGCTCGACGTTCGTCTCCACCAAGCCCGCCCGTGTCTCCGCGGTCGTGATATTGCGTGTTGTTCCTCCTGAGAACGGCATCTGTGTGGCAGCGGCGACAGCCTGCACACCAGGGATCGATTCCAACCGCTCGCACAGTTCTTGATAGAACGCCCGCACACGATCGTCCGACGAGTACCGCGCCGCGGTCAGCTCGAGGCGCAGCGCGATCAGGTTCTCGGACACGAACCCACGCTCGACCGACGTGAGATGTAAGAAGCTCCTGGTCAGCAACCCGGCTCCGACCAGCAACACGAACGTGAGCGCGATCTCCGACACGAGCAGCACACCCTGCGTACGGTTTCTTTGCCTGCCACCTACGAAGCCCCGGCCCGAGTCGTTCAGCACCGTCGTCAGCTGTGTCCGCGCCGCAGTCAAAGCCGGCAGCGTTCCGACCAGCACCCCGGTAAGCACGGAAAGCAGCGCGGAGAACGCCAGTACGCGAGTATCCAGCGCGATATCCGCAAGGCGCGGCGTTCCGGCAGGAAGCAGCGTGACAAATGGCTCGATGCACCACACGGCGAGCCACACGCCGAAACCGCCACCTACGATTGAGAGAGCGACGCTCTCCGTCAGCAGCTGCCCCAGCAGCCGCCCGCGGCGTGCGCCGAGCGCTGAGCGGACCGCGAGCTCCTTGCGACGCTCCGTTGCCGTCACCAGTAGGAGGTTGGCGATGTTGGCACAGGCTATGAGTAGGACGACACCTACCGCGCCGAGCAGGAGCAGCAACGCCGGCCGCGCGTCGCCGACGACGTCTTCCTTGCGCGAGACCAGACGGACGCCGTAGTCCCAGGTTGATGGGTTTGCCTCAGTCATCCGAACCGCGAGGGCGTCCATCTCGCTTTGAGCCCGCTCGAGAGAGATGCCCGGCTCGAGACGAGCGATGCCCCACGCGTACTGATTGAACCGGTGGCGCTGCCGATCCGAGTCGCCGAACGTCGTCCACATTTCAGCGGCCGCCGGGAAATGGAACCCCTCAGGCATCACGCCGACGATCGTGTACCGACTCTCGTCGAGCACCATCGTTCTGCCGACGATAGCCGAGTCTGCGCCAAAACGCCGCTGCCACAAACCGTGGCTCAGGACGACCATCCGTGGCCCGCCGACCCGGTCTTCTTGTCTACTAAAGGTGCGGCCGAGCATCGGCCGCACGCCGAGAGCATCGAAAACGCCGAACGTGACCCGCGTCGCCGTGATCTGCTCGGCCCGATCGCCGCCGGTCGCGGTGTACGTGGCGCCGGCGAAGATGCCGATGCTCTCGAAGACGCGATTCATCTCGAGCCAATCCTCGTACACCGGAAAAGAGACCCACATCCTGTTCCAGTAGGCCTGCAGGCTGGGGGCGGGCGGCGCCTCACGCCATTCGGGGATCGTTTGCCAGACGTTGACCAGTCGATGCGAATCGGGATAAGGAAGCGGGCTCAGCAGAACGCCGTTCACCACGCTGAAGATGACCGTGCTTCCGCCAATCCCGAGAGCGAAGACCAGAAGTACGACAAACAACAAGGCCGGTCTGCGCGTCCACGAGCGTAGGGCCTGGCGGAGGTTCTGCAACAGCGCACTCATTGGGTCTCCCATGCTCTGCGTCATGATTCGTGTTGCGGTCGGCGCTGCGCTCTAGCTTCCCAACCCGAGCGGAACGCCAGGTCGCCGACGCAGCGATGGTTGAGCAAGTGGCGTGCCGTCTGTTGCTGGACGTATGTTGTTACGATTGAATCACTTGTGGAGCGTCGAGTCCGTTGATCCAAGGGAGTTGTGCGCGGGTATGGGACTGGGATGTCCGAATCCGCAACGGCTTTAGAACGTCCTGGGCTGTCCAACGCGTTACCTGTACCCAAAGCTGAACCGAACCGTGGGTTTTCTTGATCGAGTGCGTCTCTTAGGTAGAGACTCGCGAGGCTCTAACCCGCGCCCAGGAGGATGCCGCGTTGTTGACCGAGGCCGAGCTAGTTCAGATCTACAGGGAGCACACCGGACCGCTCTACGCATATGTGTCGCGTCGAGTGGGAGGTGATCGGACCCTGGCAGAAGACATCGTGCAAGATGCCTGGCTGCGAGCCGTGGACCACTGGCCGCGCCGCGGAACCCCCGATCATCCCCGGGCCTGGTTGATGCGGGTCGCGCGCAATCTGCTCGTGAGTCACTTCAGGCGTCGCCGGCCGACGCCCGTCGATCCCGCCGAGTTGGACCTGGAGGCGGACACCTACAGTCCGGAGACACCGGCGACAGCCGCGCTCGTCAGCTGGGGTCTGGCGCGGATGCGGCGTGGCCAGGCCGCGATGCTCGAGGCGTTCTACTTCGACGGCAAGAGCACGCGCGAGATTGCCGAGGAACGCGGGTTATCGGAGCGCGCGGTGGAGGGCCGTTTGCGCCGCGCCCGACAGAACCTCGAGAAACGCCTGAGGCCATATGCCGGCGCCGAGGCGCCCGGCTCGTTCGCAGGAGAGGCAGCGCTCGAGCCGGTTGCCGCCTTGAAGCTATCCGATGGAGGTAGGAAAGATGCATGACAAACACGAGCCTGATCCTCGCTTCGTGGAAAGCTTGGAATGGCAGCTCGGCAGAGAGCTACGTCGGGTCAAGCGAATGGGCACTGGCCCGCGACCGGCTGTCCGAGCCTTGAAGATCGGGGGCCTGATGCTGGGCTCCGTCGTCTTCGGTGCCGCAGCCATGGGTTTCTCTCAGCAGCTCAGCGACTCGTGGCGCAGAGAGCTGCTGGAAGCGCGGTTGGAAGTCCAACTCGAGCTGGCGCAGCGGCGAGTCGCCGTGCAGCTGGAGGCTTTGGGACTGACCCGCGAGCAGGTCGAGCAGGGCGTTCGCAGCGATAGGGATCTGGCCTATTTCGAGCTACAGATCGCACAGGCCGAAGTCGACGCGAAGATCATGACACTCGAGTTGGAGGAGATCCGGAGCTCCGGCAGAGAGCCGCAGGATGCATTGTCCTCGCCGTTGATCGACGGCCGCGACTTCGTGAGCGAGAAGATCCAAGCCCGTATGGAAGTCGCACGTCGCCATCTCGAGGTCGTTCGGTACGACGTGGCACGGACCCAAGAGCGAGCAGAAGTTGGCGTGGTCTCCGAAGACGAAGTGCGGGCACGGAACCTGATCGCTCGACAGGCCGAGCTGGAACTCGAGTCCCTA
>JBDHHL010000293.1:0-5918 GCA_039589375.1 Gemmatimonadota bacterium
GTCCCACGGCTGGCGAATGTGTTGTTCGTTCAGAACTTGATCATCAACCGCTCGGAGGACGTCTACGGGGTTCCGATCGATTACGATTCGCTCTATATCGGCATGGCCTCCTCGACGTGGTGGCACAGCAACATTCAGAACGCGTCGATGTACTTCGAGCCGTGGAGCGGTATGGTGAAGGCGTCGTCGGTAGGTAACGTGGCGGGGTGTAACGGCGCGAACCCGGCCACCGACATTCTCTGCTACACCGATCGCGGCGACGACCCGGCGTTCACAGGGGACCAGCACGGCGGCGGCTACATCATCCTCAAATCGCCGATCGGCGATCTGCGGAACAAGCTGTTCACGCGCAAGCTGGACGGTTCGCCGTGCACAGTGGGAGAGGATCTGTTCTGCGATCCGGATCACCCGCTGGCGGGTGACACGATCACCTTCAATATCGCGGCGCCCTGCGGGTTCCGCTCCTGCACGCAGACGACTTGGCGCGCGGTGGACGAGCCGGATTGGCAGCGCCGCATGTTCGGGGTGATTTCCGGCATTACGTCGCATGCCATCGGCTCGCGTACGGCGACCACGATAAGCGATCGCGACTGGTGGCATCTCACGCGGTCGTACACGCACCCGACTCGTGCGGACGACCCGAACGACCTGCTTCGGCGTGACCAGGGGTTCAACACCCACATTCCGGGAGTCGATCCGGAGACGATGCAGGGCGAGGGTCCGGCGCCCATTTGGGACTGGAACAAGGACATGGTGCCGGACACGCTGTTCTACTCGAGCTGCAACCCGTTCGGCTGCTCGGAGACCTGGAGCGACACGCTGCGCGGGCCGCCTGGGGCGGGACCTTATGTGAACGCATACGGTAACGTGGGGACCGTGGTCGGCGTCGGGCCCATTAGCTTAGCAGCGGGTGACACGACCGCGTGGGTGATGGCCTACTATATCGGGGACACGCAGATCGATGTTGAGAGTTTTGCCGCCAACGCCTTCGGGCACTACATGGCGTTCTACCTGGCGCCGGCGCCGGCGGCCCTGACGAGCATCAAGTCGGTGGACGTGGTGCCGGGTGATGAAGATACACGCCAGGTCACGCTGTTCCTGGACGACGCAACCGAGGATTGGGTGGATCAGTTCCTGCTCAAGCAGTCCGGGGCCTTGCGGGGCACGCCGCTCGAAGCGGCCAACCCGTGGCTGCCGGATACCGTCGAGTATCTGGCGTTCAATAACCTGCAGGCGGTGCACGTCTTCCGATCCTGCGATGGCGGTGCCAGCTGGGATTCCGACGGTGATTGCGATGGCGACCCGGCGACGGGCGATCCGTTCGGGCCTCTCGGCTGGCTGCCCTACCAGACGTTCGACATCGATCAGCTGGGCGCGATTCCGAACATCTTCATCGACAACAACGTTCCCGGCAGCACGGAGGTTCTGTACGCGATTGTAGGCGAGACTCGGGGTGCCGCGCCGCTCGTGATCGATCCGGGTACCGGCCGTGCGGTGACCTTGGAGCTTGCACCCGTGCTGTTCAACACGCTCTCCTCGTCCACGGGCAACCCGAACGTGACGTCGGTTTACGTACCGGCGTCGTTGGCCTCGGGCGCGGAGCGGTCGAGCGTGACCCTGATGGATCAGGAGGGTCGGGCGCCGATCGCGCCTGAGGGCTTCCACGAGCTCGCCCTCTTGCCGGCAGGCGACGAGGTCGAGGATGGGACGTACAACGTACTCTTCGGTGCGACGGCCCAGGTGGTGGACTCGATCTTCGGGAGTCTGACCGAGCCGTCGAGTGTCTCGTCGATCCTCACGCTGTGGGACGAACAGGCGAACGCGACGACTTACACTTCCGACCTGATCGATGGTATCACGACGGCGGGCGGGTCCGAGTCAACCGTTCAGGTCGATCCAACGACCTGGGCGCGGACAGTCGATTTCAGCAGCCTCACTGCGGCGTTACTGGCCGGGGATACGCCGCTGCTCGCTTCCAGTGAGCTTACGGGCGACGCGACAACACCCGGTGCGTTCTTCACGCGCAGCGACTGGCCACGTTTGACGCTAGAGGTGACGAACGATCCGAGCACGTTCAACGGGCAGTTCTTTGTGACCTCCGCGGGAGATACGGTTCCCGACCAGGCGCGCCCAGGCGTAATCTGGGGAGGTGGTGACGCGGTGCCCGGCGGATTGGACTTCTTCGGCGATGTGGTCTTCAGTTGGGAGGGCATCGACTATGGTCCAGGTGCCCCGTTCGAGCTGGACTACTTTGCGCCGGAGAACACCGAGACAGAGCTAGCGGCTTCGCTGCAGGCCCGAGTAGCCCCGCAGCAGACGCTGGTCGGTGCGGAGGCACTGGCGCTGGCGCAGACGGCGACGGGGTCGAGTTCGCTCACGGAGGACGACCTGGTTCAGGCCGACCTGCCGTTCACGATCTATAACCTGTCGTTCGACCGTGCTGTGGACGCGATCATGCTGAAGCGGACGCAAGATGTGCTGACATACCCTGGCGGCGATAGCCGTCTGTTCGGCACGGGCGCGGACACGCTGCGGGTCGGCGTCCCGGCGGACAAGTGGTTGCCGGGCGACCCGCTGATCCTGGTGGAGACCGATGACCAGGGCGACAAGCAGGTGACCTGGGCGGTTGCGGCGCTTGGCTGCTTCGAGATCGCGCAGTTCACGCATCAGAGCTGTAATCCGGTTGCTGGGCGGGGCCAGTCGCTCTACCTGCCGCCAGCGCCGGGATCGGACCATCACGTGCAGTACTTCAACGCCTTCACATCGGAGAGCAAGTACGTGTTCGACGCCGCCTCGGCGGTCTCCGGTGAGGATATCACCGCCGATGCCACGCGGGAGGGCCTCGAGGCGGTGCACGTGGTACCGAATCCGTACATCGTGCAAGCGGATACGGACCGCGGTAATAATAGCTGGATCGCATTCACACACGTTCCGTCGCGTGGCCGGATCCGTATCTACACGATCTCGGGTCAGTTCGTACAGGAGTTGACTTGGGAGGAAGCCGATCTGTTTGACGTGACGGCTGGCGCGAAGACGACAGCCCAGGGTGACTTGCGCTACGATCTGAGGACGCGCGAGGGCAACTTCCTGGCTTCCGGGCTTTACATCTTCCACGTGACGGCGTTCGACGACGCAGGCGCGACGATCGGCGAGAAGCTCGGCAAGTTTGTAATCATTCGCTAACCCGCGGAGGTACTTGACATGGTTGCAAGGATCTTGGGAGGCTTGATGAGCCTACTCCTGGCGGCGACGCCGCTTGCCGCGCAGATAGGCGATCAGCTGGAGCAAGATAGTGGCTCGCCGAACTCGCGGGTTGGCACGCGGGGGGCGAACTTCCTCGAGCTCGGTGTGGGCGCGCGCGCGATGGCTATGGGCGGCGCCTACGTCGCCATCGCGGAAGGCGTCGAGTCGATGTACTGGAACACAGCGGGCTTGGCCCGGACAGTCGGGCTCAGTGTGGGCTACAGCTACTCCCCGCTGTATCCCGAACTGGACATGGGCATGCATTTCGTCGGTCTGGCGGTTCCACTGTTAGGTGGAGTGGTAGGCTTCAGCGCCAACGTGTTCACCAGCGGGGATATGCTTCGGACGACTACTGATTATCCCGACGGCGGTGACCCGTTGTTCGGCGAGAGCTTCACCTTCAACGCGCAAGCCGTCGGTCTGCACTACGCCTTCAACCTGACGGACCGGCTTCAGCTGGGGTTCGCCGGGCGTTTCATCCAGGAGGGCATAGCGGACGCAAAGGCGAACTACGTCGGGCTGGATATCGGCGCCCTGTTCCGCACCGGCCTGCTGGGTACGACGATCGGTGCGAGTCTGGCCAACCTGGGTACGGAATCGGATTATGCGGGCCGTGCGGTCACGCGCCGCACCACGGAGACGATCGCAGGCGGCACGCGGGTGAGCGACGCCAATCTGGTGACACGGGAAGCGTCGGTACCCACTATCTTCCGATTCAGCATCCTCTGGGAGCTGACGGGCTCACCGGAGGCTCTGTTCGGCGGCGTGAGCCAGCACCGAGCGGTGTTGCTCACCGACGTATCGGACGCGATCGACACGGCCCCACAGGGGCTGCTTGGGCTCGAATACTCGTATAGCGAGATCTTGTTCCTGCGGGGCGGCAAGAAGTGGGTGAACGAGAATCGTGGGCCCTGGGAGTTCTCGGACGGACTATCCGGCGGCGTTGGTTTCAGGGTCCCGTTCCTGGATCAGCATTTCATGCTCGACTACGCGTACGTCAGTATGGGTGACCTGGATAACGTCCAGGTGTTCACATTCGCGTACGGGTTCTGATCATAGAGTGCTGTCAGGACTATGCGTCTTTAGGGATTAACCGGTTCAGGGAGACGGGCATGAAAGTCAGAGGATTTACAGTGGTTGGCTTGTTGGTCGCGCTTTGGGCGCTGCCCGCTCAGCTGCACGCGCAGGCTCAGGGTGGCCAGTTCGCGGTCGCGCCACGCGTAAGCTATCAGATTTTCGACAATAGCAGCGCGCTTGACAACGCCTGGATGCTGGGACTCGACGCCCTCTACTATTTTGGGGAGAGCGGCTTTGCGCTGGGCTTGACGCTCGACATGTCGCGGCCTGAAACGCAAGGCGACTTCTTCACACCGATCCGGTTGGACTTCGGGCCGGAGAACGAGCTTCACTTTGTCGGGGTACGTACGACGCTGGTCCAGACGGCGCTGGAAGCGGCGTATCGGTTCGGCGGCATCGATCGCCGCTGGGCCCCCTACGTGATGGCTGGAGGCGGGGTGTATGCGATCTACCCCGACAATCAGCAACAGGAAGGATTCGGGACGGTCTATGGCCCGGCCGCCAACATTGGTGCGGGGTTGGAGTTCGCTATCGGCGAGCAGACGGGCTTTCGGCTCGACGTCATGGATTACGTCTATTTCGATTATGATCGTGAGGAGCTGAATGTTGTGAAGGAAGCCTTCAGAGACGATCGGTTCCCCGAGATGCACGGGACGCCGCCGGATCCGAAGTCGACCATCCACAACATCAGGCTGAGTCTTGCATTCGTCTTCGTGCCTTCCCGCTGAGGGGCGCGATCAGCCATAGGAGGGTACTGTGACTAACCGCGGTATATCGCGCAGGCGTCTGTTCGGTGTCGCCACGCTCCTCGTTGGGGTAGGGTTGCTGACCACGACCGCCTGTTCTGAGGATGACCCGGTGGCAGCTGTTACCGACCCGGGGACGGGTCAGGAAGTCATCGCGAACTACATCATCAGCTCCGGCGACGCCTTCGGAGCTCCAGCGGCGGGCTACAATGCGGCCCTGCCGTGGGACGTGTTCAGCCGGAGCACCGGGCCGCTGGAGTGGTACACACCGCACCCCATTTTCGAGGACGAACTCTTCGACTTGGATGGCTTCGTCCGAAGCTCGGCGGGCGACCCAAGGCTTCCCGCGCTGGATCCGGCGTCTGCGGGAGCGGCCAGCGGCGCGTACTGTATTCTGGGTGATGGCGCCTGGACCGGCGGCGTGGGATGGTGGGACTTCTGGTGTAACATCGACGGCCTGAAGCCAAACACCCGCTACACGGTCGTCTTTGCCCAGTTTTACCTCACCGTGAACGGCGAGCTGGATGCCTTGCAGATTCTGAACGGCGTTTCGGTCACCGAACCCGACGAGCTGGTGCTGGTGCCGGGCGGGGATGACTTCGGCTATCCAGACCTACCGTGCACGTTCAGTTGGCTGGTGGATATCCCGCCGGATGCCAATCCCTTCGTCCCGGGCTACGCCGATACGAACGATGGCGGGACTATCGACGTCGACTGCGTTCCCCGTTCGGGGGCGAGCTTTCCAGCGACCTGGTGGACCGGTCAGTACGGCGACGATGCGGACGCGTCAGTCGTAGGCGACTCGACCCCATTTCTTCCGAACCATAGGCTTAGGACCCCCGCACCACTGTA
>JBDHHL010000294.1:0-5917 GCA_039589375.1 Gemmatimonadota bacterium
GCTGTTCTCCGGCACGGCCGGCGGCATGACCGGATTCGTGAATACCCCGAGATCGAATAGCTGCTTCCAGAACACGAACGTCTTTTCCATCGGCCCCACCATGATCGGCACGATCGGCGTCTGGGTCGGGCCGATCTCGAAGCCTAGACTCTTGAAGCCTTTCTGCATCCTGCGCGTAATCTGCCACAGACGCTCGCGACGTTCCGGCTCTGTCTCGACGATGTCCAGTGCCGCCAGCACCGTGGCTACGGCCGACGGTGGCATGCTGGCGCTGAAGATCAGGCTGCGAGCGTGGTGCCTGAGATAGTGGACGACCGGCTCCGGGCCTGCGACGAAGCCGCCAATTGAGGCAAAGGACTTGCTGAAGGTCCCAACCGTCAGCGGCACCTGGTCCGTCATCCCGTAGTGCTCCGCCGTCCCTGCTCCGGTAGGGCCCAGGTATCCAATCGCATGGGCATCGTCGACCACAAGTACCGCGCCAAACTCCTCACATAGCGGAACCAGGTTCGGCAGATCCGCGATGTCACCCTCCATGCTGAACACGCCATCGACGACGACCATTCGCCCCAGCCCGTTCTGTTCCGACCCCTCGTCCGCCGCGAACTGGCGCCGCAACCCTTTGAGGTCGCCGTGCTTGTAACGCACCACGTCGCCGTAGGACAGCTTACAGCCATCCACAATGCTGGCGTGGTCCAGCTTGTCTACGTAGACCCTGTCGTTTCGACCCACGAGCGTCGCGATCACGCCCAGGTTCGTCTGGAAGCCGGTGCTGAATACCAGAGCCGCCTCGCTCCCCATGAACTTCGCCAGACGCTCTTCGAGTCGGTCGTGCAGAACCGTATTACCGTTCAAAAACCGGCTTCCGGTGCAGCCGCTTCCGTAGTTCCTGATGGCCTCTTGGGCCGCCTCCACGATGCGCGGGTGATGCGTGAGCCCCAGGTAGTTGTTGGACCCGACCATGATCCTCCGCTCACCGTCGACGAACGCCTCGGTGTCGTTCGAACCCTCGATCGGGACGAAGTAGGGGTAATACCCCGATGCCATGACCTCACGGGCGCGCGTGAAGCTGTGGCACTTGTCGAATATATGCATCATTACCCCGGAGCTTGAGACCCTTTCCGGCAACCGCTAAATTGGTATCAGCCTGTCGGGTGGGCTACGCCCGATTCTACCCGCTCAGGGGCCGGTAAGCAAGGACGGCTCCGCCGAGCCCTTCTCCCGCCCTCGACTATGCCGGATCCTCAGAACCGGCTCAAGGTCTGTCATGAAAATCAAGGATAACGGCGGTTTCACGTTCGTCGAAGTTCTGACGGTGCTGCTTCTTATCGGAGTCCTGGTCACTATTGCCTGGACGCGATACGACCGCTCGTACGAGAAGGCTCTCGTCGCGACCATGATGTCCGATCTTCGCAACGCCGCCACCGCCCAAGAATTGTACCACAGGCTACACCTGACGTACGCGAGCGACAACGACCTCCTGGATATCGATCCCAGTCCTAAGAGCACCATGCATATCACGGAGGCCACACCCCGGGGCTGGGCGGGCTGGAACGAGATTGAACGGGCGGAGGAGAGATGTGAGTTGTACGTGGGAGATGCCGCCTCACCGCTCGGCATCGCAGCAAACTCGGAGCGAGTTGCCTGCGAACGGCCTTAGGCTAGCACCGAAAATGCACGCTCGCGCGTCTCTTCCCACTAGAGCCCGAGTATGGCTCGATATTCGGGATTGATCCTGTCAGGCGACCAGAAGGGCTCCCACACCAGCTCGACATTGACCTCGTCGACGCCATCCAAGTCCTGGAGTACCATCTTGGAGCCGTTCAGGATCTGGGGCCCGACCGGACACCCCGGACTCGTCAGCGTCATCCTGACACTGATGAAACTCTCTTCGACATCAATATCGTAAACCAGGCCAAGATCGACGATGTTGAGACCGAGCTCCGGATCCTCGATCTGCTTCAGCGCTTCCCAGGCTTGCTCCTCCGTGACCATAGCCGCATCACCTTCGGTTGGGGTGGCTGCTAAGCGTGTCGCGCCGGTGAAGGTAGCCAGCTTGCCGACAGCGATCAAATCGGACTCGCTCAGCCTTGTGAACTGCGGCCGCGGCATGCATGTTGCCACGCTTCAAGCTGACGGCGGAGCGTGTTGCTCGGCACAGTGACGAGAGCGGAAGCTGGGGGCCTCTTGATCGGGAATTCGCGAGTCCAATCCGTGGCTCATCACACCGCGTGCTTCATACTCACGGCCATTCTACTTGTCGCCTGTGCAAAGACGCCGGAACCGCCTCCGCCGCTGCCGCAGCCCGAACCTCCTCGGGTCGAGGTGATCGACCTCGCCGAGAATCTTCCGGCACTCACTCCGCCACAGCCACTGCCGCCACGTCTCCGCTGGGTACCATCGTTGCCCGGCGAAGGGTCGGTCGTCATGCTCACCCTCGAGCCCGAACCGCAGGGCCTGCCTATCTTCGAGGCGCGCGCACTAGCTGGGGAGCGCGAGATAGTGCTCGCTCCTCTGCGCGGCGGAGGCTATCTCGGCCTATTGGCGGCACCGCGCTCGACGGAGGAAGTCCCGGTGGACGTCACCGTCACACTGATAGATGGAACCCGGCTAGGTCAGCGATTGTCTCTGCACATTGTCGCCCGCGATTTCCCCAGCACACGGTTGAGAGTCGCCAGCCGTTACACCGCTCCCGACGAGGCGATCCTCCGCAGGGTGAGAAAAGAGAGGGAGTGGGTGAGAGCCGCGCTTCGGACGCGGACCGATGTGCCCCTGTGGCGAGGCGACTTCATTCGCCCGCTTGAGGGTGTGGTCACGAGTCCGTACGGGCAGCGCCGCATGTTCAACAATGAAGTGAGGAGCCAGCATACCGGTCTCGACATAGACGGCGATACAGGTGACCCCGTCATAGCTGCGAACAGCGGACGCGTGATTCTATCGCGGGATCTCTTCTACAGCGGCCAAGCGGTGTACGTCGATCACGGCCTCGGCTTCATCACCGGCTACTTCCACCTGTCGAAGCGAGAGGTCGGCGAAGGGCAGTGGGTGGAAAAAGGCGAAGTCGTCGGCCTGGTAGGCGCCACCGGCCGGGTGACAGGCTCTCATCTGCACTGGTCAGTCTGGGTGCAGGGCATTTCGCTCGATCCCGTTTCGCTCCTAGAGCCAGACCTGCTCGAGGCCAGCCACCGCCTCTTCGCTCCTCCCGAGGGCCACGCCCCAAGCCCGTAGCAACACGCGCGCCTACGTTCGCGCGAGGACGATCTCTACGATCGCATCTTCATCAATACCGTCATCGTCGAAATCGTACAGCCGCTGGCCCTCCAAGGCGAGGATGTCACCCGACAGCTGGAAAGTGAACTGCGTCGGTTCCTCGACGGCCCCGTCGCCGATCAGAACGAGGCGGTCACCTTCCACCAATGTTACCCCGGTGTCGAGGACCGGCGGTTCACCCGACTCGGCAGCGCTGGTCGTGTACCGCCCGACCGCATCCAGGTTGACCGACAGGCTCCCGCCGGCAGCAATGATGTCCACCGTGTCCGCCCGAGTCGGCTCCCTTATCAGCCGGTACTCGTCTGCCACCCACGCGCCCTCGAGGTCGCCAACGATCGTGCCGCTGGCTCGACGTAGGCCGATCTGCAGAACGGCGGGCTCTTCCCCATCGTCGCCGTCGAAGTCGTACTCTACTTCGTTGGTGACCAAGCCGAGGGTGCCATTCGTCACCGTCATCGCGAATGCCACCGTCACACCCGGCTCCGTGACATTCTGAACGAGCAGGAAGCCGCTCTCGATCACCGCGAAGCCGCTCGAGATCTCAGGAGCCTCGAGGGCGGGCGCGAGCACGAAAGTGTAGCGACCATCGCTGGAGATCGTCAGCGAAGCTCTTCCATCGCCGGCGATCAGGTCGACCCGCTTTGACCCGTCCGCCTGGCTGGTGTACGTGACGGTCGTAGCGTTCCACGTGCCCACGAGATCATCGATCGTGATGCTATCCCCGGGGCCTCCATCGTCACCGCACGCCGCCGCCACGGCCGCGCTCAGAATCCCCACCGCGATAGCCTGCCTCAGACCCATTTTCACCTCCTTGCTCACCCAACCGGCCCGGTCGCCAGCACAGCGCCCACCCGCGGACGTCGAATACAACCCTCGAACGTCGACTGCACCACACCAGCTTACCTGGATAGCCCCGATCCGTCCATTCCTGACGCGATATATACGGCTTTTAAGGGGGCGATTGAAGGGAACTGGTTCGACGCGCTAGCCTACCCCTCGCCACTCGTTGGCACGATGAGAGAGGAACAGCGGGCAAATTCAGCAGGCTGTACTCAGCGGAGTGCGAACGTACCCCGGCGAGTCGCAGCTACGCCAGCGGCTTCAACGCTTCGTGAGTAGCTCCTCGAACAGCTCTATCGCTCTGGGATCCTCGCTCTGGCCCAGCCAGAACAGCGCCTGGCGTACCAATCCCGGGCTCTCGTTCGTGCGAGCGATGTGGATCAGCGCCGGCACACCCTCGTCGTGTGGCCGCTGCGACAACCCGAAGACGGCTGTCTTCCGCACGTCCCAATCCTCCGAATCGTCGAGCGCTATCTCGCTCAGTCCCTCCGTCGCCGCATCGGCGGCCTCCTGGCTGAGCCAGAAGACAGCGCTCGTCCGGGTGTCTTTCGCCAGCGAGCCGTCCTTCGCGATGTCCAATAGATCCGGCCACACGGTGATGCTATCGGCAAGCATCGCTGGGAAGATCGCGTCTTCGGCTGCCCTGTCCGACTTTCGGGCCAGCGAGATCAGGTACTGCGCCGCCTGCGGCGCCGACACAGTGCCCAAGTCGACGGTGCTTTCGCTTGCTGAACGCCAGCGGCCGCCGACATCCGCATCGACGTCGATTACCTCGCCCTCGCGCACTCTGAGCACGACGCGTACCGGTCCGGGCTCGCATTCCCACTCCCAGTCATCGCTCCGCCCGTGTCTCACGTGCCAGCCGCGGCCGCCGTCGAACGAGACGCCGCCGTGTCCGTCACCGCAGACGTCGGGGCGGGCGGCGAAGCTCATGCGGACCTTGCCGTCTTCCATCCGATCCACCTGCTCCGCGATCGACTGCCCACAAGCCGCCGGGGCGCGCGCCAGTAGCGCTACCCCGACAACGAAGAGAGCAGTATGGGCCCTCGTTCTCATTGTCTGCCCTCAATGATTTCAAGCAGAAACTCCGCTACCCTCGGGTCGTCCGACTGCGACAGCCAGAAGATCGCCTTCTTACGCAGTTCGCTGTCTTCTTCCTCGCGCGCGATCTCCAGCATCTTGTCCACGGAGTCTTCACCGCCCTGCTGGGCGAGCGCGAAGATGATCTGCTCCTTCAGCTCTCGCTCGGGCATCCGTTCGTAGAGCTCGGCCATCTCTATCGCCGAGACCCCTGCCTGACCTGCCCAGAACATCGCCTGCTTGCGCGTTTCGAGCGACTGGCTCTCATCGGTGGCTATCGTCAACAAGAAGGCGGCGTTCTCTTCTCCTTCACTCATCGCCAGTGAGTGGATGATCCGCTCCTTGATTTCGGCGTCCGTTGTCCGCACGTAGACGTCGCGCAGAAACGCCGAGTTGTCGCTCCGTTGGCCGAGCCAGAATATCGCCTTCCCTCTCAGTTCCGGCGCGACATCCTCACGCAGAGCATAGTCGCGCAGGACCTGGCTCGCCCGCTCGCCACTGGCCTGAGCCAGTGCGAACAGCGCCTTCTCCTGCAGCTCACGGTCATCCGACTCCCTCAGTATCTCCTCCAACGCATCCACCGTGCGCTCACCCGGGACCTGCGATAGCCAGAAGACCGCCTGGCCACGCACCTCCGGGTTGGGGTCGTTCCTCACCACGTCGAGCAGAACATCCAGATTCTCCTCATCGAGGTGCTGCGCCAACAGGAAGACGGCCCGGCTCCTCATCT
>JBDHHL010000295.1:0-10491 GCA_039589375.1 Gemmatimonadota bacterium
ATGGGGCGAAACCAGCCGGATACCTTCCTTGCATGCAGCGTCGTATTCAGATCCTGCCCGACCATATCGCCAACCAGATAGCGGCCGGCGAAGTGGTCGAACGACCGGCCTCGGCGGTAAAGGAGCTCGTCGAGAACGCGCTCGATGCGTTAGCGGGCCAAATCGACATCGAGGTTCGCGCCGGCGGCAAGACGGAACTGCGCGTCGCGGACGATGGGCACGGTATGGTGCGCGACGATGCGCTGCTGGCCATCGACCGGCACGCTACGTCCAAGATCCACAGCGAGCGAGACCTGCGCGCGATCCAAACGCTGGGATTCCGCGGGGAGGCCTTGCCGTCGATCGCCGCGGTCTCTCGCTTCGAGTTGGAGACGGCGCCCGCCGAGGGAGGGGAAGGGACCCGCGTCAAGATTGACGGCGGCCGCGTGGTGGCGGTGGACGAGATCGCGCGCCGCCCCGGCACGACCGTCGTCGTCCGTTCGTTGTTCTTCAACGTACCGGCCCGGGCGAAGTTTCTGCGCTCCGCAGCCGCCGAGACGCGGGCGGTCTCCGAGACCGTCATCGCGCTGGCGCTGGCGAACCTGAGCACCGGCTTCAGGTTGCGCTCCAACGACCGGGATTTGCTCGACCTCCCACGCACCGGTGACCTGGCGGCACGTGTCGGAGCGCTCTGGGGCGAAGAACTGGCGGCGCAGCTCATTCCGGTAGACCATCAGGCGGCCGAGCTGAGAGTCGCGGGGCTGATTCAGCGACCCGCCGAGATTCGCCCCGGCAGCCGAAGGGTCTATCTGTTCGTGAACGGTCGACCCTTCGTCGACCGGTTTGTCGTCCGGGCGGCGGAGGAGGGATATCGAACGACGGTGCCGGCCGGCTACCGCCCGGCGCTATTCCTGTACCTCGAGCTGCCGGCGGAGCAGGTCGATGTGAACGTACACCCTACGAAGTCCGAGGTGCGGTTCCGCAACAAGATGAAGGTGGAGGCGACGATAACCGAAGGCGTACGCGCGTGCCTGGAGGGACTGGACAGCGCGCCGAGCTTGGCCATGCACGCTGACCTGTCCAGCCAGCTCGTTTCGAGGGCTTCCATCCCGGCACCGAACTTCCCGAGGGCGGACACGGGCCGCCCGAGCGGCTCGCAGATGGCGCTGTTCGTACCCAGCGAGGCAGCCGGCGAGCAGGAGGCAGAGGCCGAAGCGGCCGAGCGGGGTACCGGCCGCACTGGCGCTATGTGGCAGCTCCACAATTCGTACATCCTGGCCGAAACCCGTAGCGGCCTCATCATCATCGACCAACATTCGGCACACGAGCGCGTCCTCTTCGAGCGCCTGATGCGCGATTTCGAGCAGCGAGATTCGTCCTCACAACGGCTGCTGTTCCCCATCACGGTTCGCCTCTCGCCAACCGAGTTCCAGGCGGTCGAGGAGCTGGCTGGAGTCTTGAGGCAAGCGGGATTCGAGCTCGAAGTCTTCGGCAGCAACACGGTTGTCCTGCACGCCGTGCCGAACCCGCACCCACACTTCGACGCGGAGCGCTGTTTCCGCGAGATGATCGCCGAGCTTGCCGGCGGGTCACCGCTCGTGGATTCTGCGCGCAGCCAGTATGAGCGGGTCGCCAAGTCGTTCGCCTGCAAGGCCGCGATCAAAGCGGGCCAGCCTCTGTCGGAAGCGGAGATGGTGGAGCTGTTCGACAGACTGTTCGCCGCGGAGCTGCCGAGTCACGACGTGCACGGGCGGCCGACGATCCTCCGGCTCTCCCTCGACGAGCTCGCTCGCCGGTTTGGACGCACCTAGCCGACCGCCTCGCCTGACAGAATGGAAACGCGCATGACGGGCGAAGCGATCGTGATCACCGGCGCCACCGGCACCGGGAAGAGCGAACTTGCGGTGGATGTTGCAGAGCGGGTGGATGGGGAGATCATCTCTGCCGACTCCAGGCAGGTCTTCCGAGACATGGACATCGGCACCGCGAAGCCGTGCGACTCGCTCCGCGGCCGCGTTCCTCATCACGGATTGGATCGGCTCGACCCGGACGAGAAGTACAGCGCCGGGATGTTTGCCCGAGACGCGTGGACGTGGATCGGTGCTGCTCGGGAATGCGGTCGAGTGCCGATCGTGGTCGGCGGCACTGGCTTCTTCATTCGGGCGCTGCTGGCGCCGCTCGGGCCGGAGCCAGAGTTCGACCCGGAACGTCGCGAACGGCTGCGCAGGTTGCTGACACGATGGCCGACCGAGAGTCTGAAACGCTGGCTGGGACGTCTCGATCCCCGGCGTGCCTCGCAGCTGGAAGGCGAGGGTGGCCCGCAGCGCTTGGCCCGCTCGCTGGAGGTTGTGCTCCTTTCCGGCCGCAGTCATACTTGGTGGCTCGAACAGCCGCCTGAGACGGCTTCGCTGTCGGCGATGGTCATCTGCCTGCAAAGACCGCGCGAAGACCTCTACCGCCAGCTCGATGCCCGCTTCGACGAGATGATGGCTGCGGGCCTGCTGGACGAAGTGCGCGGACTGCTCGGCCGCTACCCCGAGGACTCGCCGGGTCTGAAGTCCGTGGGCTACGACGAGTTGATCACGCATCTGCGAGGCGAGCGAACGCTGGAGGAGGCGGTTGTGGAAGCTAAGCGGAACACGCGGCGTTTCGCGCGTCGCCAGCTGACTTGGTTCCGACACCAGCTGCCCGAGGCTACGATCTGGCTGGACGCGGGCCGCGGACGAGAGGAGTTGGCGGAGGAGATCGTTCGTTGCTGGCAGAGCGGGCGGTCTGCCGGCGCAGCGGAATCGTCACCCATAGCAACGTTCGAGTGACATGAGGATTGGAATCAGCTGCTATCCGACATACGGAGGAAGTGGCGCCGTCGCTACTGAACTGGGCATGCTTCTGGCCCAGCGCGGGCACGAGGTTCACTTCGTTTCGTATGCGCATCCGTTCCGACTTCCTCGATTCATGAGGAACACGTACTTCCACGAAATCGAGGTGTCCCGCTACCCGCTGTTCGAGTACCCGCCCTACTCGCTGGCGGCGACGGTCGCGATGCACGAGGTGACCACCCAACGGCATCTGGATCTATTCCACGTGCATTATGCCGTGCCGCACGCGACTTCAGCTTGGCTCGCCAAGCAGATGCTAGAGGAACCGGACGACCTGAAGATCCTCACGACGCTGCACGGTACGGACATCACTCTCGTCGGCCAGGACCCATCGTACCGGTCGATAGTCAAGTTCTCCATCGAACGATCCGACGGCCTGACCGCCGTATCCGAGTTCCTGAAGAAGGAGACCGTAGCTGCGTTCGGCTGCACAGGCTGCGACGTTCGTGTTATCCCGAACTTCATCGATGCAGAGCAATTCGGGCGGAATCCCAACAGCAGGCACCGCAACGCGCTCGCCGAGCCGAACGAGAAGATCATCATGCACGTCTCCAACTTCCGGCCGGTCAAGCGCGTCGGTGACGTGGTGCGAGTGGCCGCCCGGGTGATGGAGAAAGTGCCGGCTCGCTTGATCTTGATTGGGGACGGGCCCGACCGCCCCATGGCGGAGGAGCGGGCGCGGAACCTGGGCATGGACGACCGAGTCGTGTTTCTGGGCAAGCAAGAATCCGTGGGCGAATTGCTGGCCTGCGCCGACCTATTCCTGCTACCGAGCGAATCGGAGTCGTTTGGCCTGTCGGCGCTCGAGGCGATGGCCAGCGAAGTGCCGGTGGTTGGCACTCGCTGCGGCGGCTTGGAAGAGATCATTGAAGACGGGCATACCGGCCGCCTTCTCGCGGTCGGAGCGGTTGATGCGATGGCGGAGGCGGCCACCGAGATCCTCTCCGATCCGGACCTGCAGCGAGAGATGGGAGCGGCGGCTCGGGCGGAAGCCGAGGCGAACTACTCGGCCGAGAAGATCCTGGAAATGTACGAGTCCTACTACGAGGAGGTGCTCGGTCGGTGAGAAGCGTGGCGACTCCACGGGCGAGCGGGTGAGCTGATGTCGCTGCTTGAGGCGATAGTCCTCGGGATCGTACAGGGCCTTACCGAGTTCTTCCCGGTGTCGAGTTCGGGCCATCTCGTACTGGCCCAAGAGCTGCTCGACGTCAACCCACCGGGTGTCTCGTTCGAGGTCATGGTTCACCTGGCCACCGTGCTCTCCGTGATGATTCTATACCGGCGACGCCTCGTCTCGCTCATCGTCGGCGCCGTCCGAAGAGAGCGGGACGCTCTCCGGTACCTCGGAATGCTGGTCTTGGCATCGGTACCGATTGCTCTCGTCGGTTTTACGTTTGCGGACGCGATCTCGAGGGCGTTCGATTCGCCGTTGCTTACGGCTGTCAATCTGTTGATCACGGGCGCCGTGGTATTCGCGACGCGCTGGCTCCTGGCCCGCGGCAATCGTCAGGACCCCGGATGGGTCGGCAGCCTCCTCGTCGGATTCGCCCAGGCCGCGGCGATTCTGCCGGGCATCTCGAGGTCGGGCATGACGGTGACAATGGCGCTGGCGTCGAAGACGAAGCGCGAGGCGGCGGCCGAGTTCAGCTTCCTGCTCTCGATTCCCGCGATACTCGGCGCGTCTCTGCTGGAATTACCCGACCTGGCTGGCGCGCAGGCCGGAACCGGCGCTCTTCAACTCGTGGCGGCTGCCGTAGCCGCTTTCGGCGCGGGCTTGATCGCTATCGTTCTATTCGTGCGCTGGTTGGGCACGGGCCACTTCCATCGCTTTGCCTACTACTGTTGGGCGGTCGGGGCTGCCTATATCCTCTATGCTCTGATCACCACGTAGAGGTCGAGGCCCATGGAAGGACTCTCTGAAGCGGTTCAACGCCAGATCGCGGACGCTCTGAGCGAGGATGTGGGTGCCGGTGACTGGACGACGGAGTGGACCGTTGAACCCATGTCTCGCGCCGGCGCAGTCATCGTCGCGAAGGCTGCAGGCGTGGTCGCCGGAACCGCAGTCGTCAGAGAAGTCTATGGACAGGTAGGAGATGTCGAGGTCGAGCCATTCGTGGCCGACGGCGAGGAAGCCGCGTCCGGCACGGTCGTAGCCCGGATCAGTGGGTTGGCTCGTCGGATCCTGACCGGAGAGCGGACAGCGCTCAACTTCCTCGGTCGCCTGTCGGGCGTGGCGACGTTAACACGACGCTACGTGGAAGCGGTGGAAGGAAGCGGCGCCCGGATTACAGATACTCGGAAGACGACCCCGCTGTGGCGGGAGCTCGAGCGGATGGCTACACGCGCCGGCGGGGCAGTGAACCATCGGCGCGGCCTTGACGCCATGGTGCTGATCAAGGAAAACCACATTGTTGGTGCCGGCGGCATCGAGGAAGCCGTCCGTCGGGTCAAGGGAAGCAACCAGGCGGGACTCAGGGTCGAGGTCGAGACCACCAACCTGGGCGAGGTCGAAGTGGCTCTCGCGTGCGGCATAGACCGAATCATGCTCGACAACATGCCGCTCGAGACGCTGAGAGCCGCGGTGGAGCTAATCCGCGGACACGCGCGCAGGCCCGAGATCGAAGCGTCCGGGGGCATCACGCTCCAGAATGTCCGCGCTGTCGCGGAGACCGGCGTGGACTTCATCTCCGTGGGCGCGCTGACCCACTCAGCCCCGGCGCTCGACCTCTCGCTACAGGTCCGTGACGTGAGACCGGCCGATGTCCGGTGAGGCGACGCATAGGGAGGGATCCCGATCGGGCCGCGTTCGTGTGGAATAGCTTCCTACAACCGAATTCTGGATATGAGTGATTTCCTCGCCATCGACTTGGGAAACACAGAGACGGTGCTCGGCCTGTTTCATGGACGCGAGCTCGTCCGACACTGGCGTATATCGACCGACCTCAAGCGCACGCCGGATGAGCTGGCCTACCTGTTGAGGCATCTCCTGAACGAACAGGGCGCGGGGAAACCGTTGCGCGGTGCGATCGCATCGGTAGTCCCTGCCGTCACGCGCCTTCGAGAGCGAGCCCCGCTTGATTAACGACCCCGCGCTGCTGGTCTCTAACGGAGGTCCGCTACCGATTCGGCTGGACGTCGAAGAGCCTCACACGGTAGGGGCCGATCGCATGCTCAACACGCTGGCGACCGCGCAAATCTACGGAGTCGACACCGTCGCCGTTGACCTGGGCACCGCCACTACGTTCGACTGCATTACGGGCGACGGCGTGTTCCTTGGCGGGGTCATCTCCCCGGGGCCCCGGGCCGGCATCGAGAGCTTGGCCCGCAGCGCAAGCAAGCTACCCTTCATCGACCTCGTACCGCCGGAGACCGTGATCGGCAAGCGTACCGAGGCGTGCCTACGCTCGGGATGCTTCTATGCAATCGTCGATGCGATCGATGGGATGGTCAGGCGGATCAAGCAGGAGTGGAAACGTCCCGACGCGATGGTCCTGGCGACAGGCGGCTTGGCCAACCTCGTCGCCCCCCACTGTCAGACCGTGGACGTCGTGGAACCGTACCTGACCCTCTACGGACTCGAGATCGCCGACCGACTGCTCGGCGGATCTGACGTGGTTGGCTAGGTATACGCCGGGCTGGTCAGGCGGCCCGCCGGGCTGGTCAGGCGGCCCGACGGAGCTTAGAGCGTATCTTCTCGAGCGCCCGGTCGGCGGTGTCCGGGCTGATCAGCTTCACAATGAAGTAGATCACCGCTAGGAAGAACGCCAGCTTGATGGCGGCCACGAGGAGCGTGGTAACTAGCGACAGAATCGGCAGGATGACTACCGAAGCCACCGCTAGGGCAACCAGGCCTCCCACCAGCAGCGCACCTAGCGTGAACATTCCTCGCAGCATTTGTCCGCCTCCTATCAACACGATCATAGGCCTGGGAGCACCGTCTGGGCGCTGACGAACCCCGCAGCCTTCTTCAAATCCCCCTACGACCGAGACCCGGTCTCGGTTTCGTACTGCCCCTTATACGACTAAAGGCCGGTCAAGGTTTCAAACCGAGCCCGAACGAGGGCCAAAAGCCGGCCGAAACTGCAGACCTCGGGCCGTTTCCTGCCAGCATGACAGTTCTCGACCCCCTTTACGTATGGCACATTTCGTGCGAACTTGCTGGGCTAGCTCTTGCGCAGCCAACTGGCAAACAAACTAAACGGGCCCGACCCGCTCAGCGGGTTGGGGATGACCGCGTGCCCACGACTGTGCCTTCTGTACGATACAACAGTGAGAGAGAGGAGGGAAGCCTTTATGCAGATCAAACCCCTGGCCGACCGGGTCGTTGTGAAGCCGCTAGAGGAGACCGAGCAGATGAAGGGTGGCCTGTACATACCCGACACCGCGAAGGAAAAGCCTCAGCAGGGTGAGATCGTAGCGGTTGGTCCCGGCCGTGTGAGCGACGAGGGCAAGCGGATCGAGCTCGAGGTTGAAGTCGGCGACCGGGTGATCTACGGGAAGTACAGCGGGACCGAGGTCACGGTCGCGGACGAGGACTATCTGATCCTGCGGGAGTCGGATGTCCTCGCCGTGGTAGCGAGCAAGTAGTAGTCCGAGAGAGAGTGGCCGGAACCGCGGCGGTAGTGTCCGGACGCGGTCGGGCGGGCAGTTGCAGTACGAATAGATCAATGGTTGGCGAAGAGGAATGAGCGCCGGGGAGGGTTCGGTTACCGGCGCTGTAGGCGAACGGAACGCGTAACGCAGGAGGTTCTGCAAGATGGCGAAGCTGCTTGCATTCGACGCTGAGGCGCGAAACAAGCTCAAGATTGGTATCGACGTGCTGGCCAGGGCCGTCATGGTGACGCTCGGTCCGAAGGGGCGGAACGTCGTGCTTGAGAAGAAGTTTGGCAGCCCGACGATCACCAAGGACGGCGTCACCGTCGCGAAGGAGATCGAGCTCGAGGAGCCGATCGAGAACATGGGCGCCCAGATGGTCAAGGAAGTCGCCAGCAAGACGAGCGACGTAGCGGGTGACGGTACGACGACGGCCACCGTTATCGCGCAGGCGATCTACACTCAAGGTCTCAAGGCTGTGACCGGCGGCGTGAACCCGATGGCGCTCAAGCGCGGGATCGAAGCTGCCGTCGACGCCGTGGTCGAAGAGTTGAAGAACATCTCGTCCGAGACGAAGGGCAAGAAAGAGATCGCTCAGGTCGGTGCGATCTCGGCAAACAACGACGAGGAGATCGGCAAGATCATCGCCGAGGCGATGGAGAAGGTGGGCAAGGACGGCGTCATCACGGTCGAGGAAGCCCGCGGTATGGAGACCGAGCTCGAGACCGTGGAGGGAATGCAGTTCGATCGCGGATACCTCTCGCCGTATTTCGTGACCGACCCCGAGAAGATGGAGGCCGTGCTCGAGGACGCCTACATCCTCATCCACGACAAGAAGATCTCGACGATGAAGGACCTGCTGCCGGTGCTCGAGAAGGTTGCTCAGACCGGCCAGTCGATGCTGATCATCGCCGAGGACATCGAGGGCGAGGCGCTGGCTACGCTGGTGGTGAACAAGTTGCGTGGTACGCTGAAGGTCCTCGCGGTCAAGGCGCCCGGTTTCGGCGATCGGCGCAAGCAGATGTTGCAGGACATAGCCGTCGTTGCCGACGGGAAAGTGATCTCGGAGGAAGTCGGTTTCAAGCTCGAGAATGCGGTGATCGGCGATCTGGGTCAGGCGAAGCGGATCGTGGTCGACAAGGACAACACAACGATCATCGACGGCGGCGGGTCGGAGGACGCGATCCAGGGCCGCATCCAGGAGATCAAGACCGCGATCGACAAGTCGACGTCCGACTACGATAGTGAGAAGCTGCAGGAGCGGCTGGCGAAGCTGGCCGGCGGTGTCGCCGTGATCAACGTGGGCGCTCCGACCGAGACGGAGAGTCGAGGACGCTCTGCACGCGACCCGTGCCGCCGTGGAAGAGGGCATAGTCCCGGGTGGCGGCGTGGCGCTGCTCTGGGCACAGAAGAAGCTCGACGAGCTGAAGTTGAAGGACCACGACGCCCACATGGGCGTGGCGATCGTGCGCCGATCGATCGAGGAGCCGACTCGCCAGATCGCGCCAGATCGCCGGCAATGCCGGCCAGGAAGGCTCGATCGTCGTGGAGCGCATTCGCGAGAAGGACGAGCTCAACTTCGGATACAACGCCCTGACGGACAAGTTCGAGGACCTGGTGAAGGCGGGTGTGATCGATCCGACAAAGGTCACGCGGTCTGCTCTGCAGAACGCGGCGTCGATCGCCGGTCTGCTGCTGACCACCGAGGCGGTGGTGGCGGAGAAGAAGGAGGAGGAGAAGATGCCTCCGATGCCTGCCGGAGACATGGGCGGGATGTATTAGTCGCCTTCACAAGTGGAGTGATCGGTGCAAGGAGGGCTCGGCGTATGCCGGGCCCTTCTTGCTTCGCAGTCGTCGTCTACATGGCGCCGGTGGGTTGTCGGGCGCCCTTTGAATGTCGAATATCGAATGTTGGATGTCGAATGTCGAAGTGTGGGCTGGCCTAGCTGGCCAGACACGCCACTTCATTATTCCTTGCTTGGTGTTCGATATTCGAGATTCGAAACCCGGCAGCGGTCCGAGCTTCCCTATTTGCTCTTATTCGCTGCCGCAATAACTTTAGATATGACTGGGTCAGGTATTCACAAGCGTGAGTGACGGGTGGGGTGAATAGATGAGCCTGTGCAGTCACTGCGCCACGCCACTGCCTGATGGGAGCCGTTTCTGCTCGCATTGCGGCACGCCCGCGCCCGGGGGGGAGGAGCATGGTCCGACCCTATCGCCGCAGGTGCGTGAAATCTTCGAGCGCCTCACGGAAGCGAGCCGGGGCCGGTACGACATCACGCGAGAACTGGGCCGCGGTGGGATGGCGCTCGTCTTCCTTGGCTACCAGCAATCGCTCGAGCGGCAAATCGCGATCAAGGTCCTGCTCCCGTTCCTCGCCTATGACACCGAGCTGGTCGAACGTTTCCTGAGGGAGGCCCGCACGCAGGGCAAGCTGGATCACCCCTCGATCATCAAGGTGTACGAGGTACACAGCGAAGGCGGCCTCACCTTCTTCACCATGCCGTATGTCAGCGGTCGCAGCCTGCGGACGCTACTCCTGGACGACCCACAGCCGCCACTGACGCAGGTGAAGCGCTACCTCTGTCAGGCAGCCGATGCTCTGGCGTATGCACATCGGCGCGGCGTTATCCATCGGGACGTCAAGCCCGACAACATGGTGCTCGATGAGGAGCGGGACTGCGTCATCATCACCGATTTTGGAATAGCCAAAGCCCTGGCGGCCGAGACGACGCTCACCACGCCCGGCGACCTGCTGGGCACGCCGCAGTACATGTCCCCGGAGCAGGGTGAGGGGAGGCAGGATCTCGATGGGCGGGCCGACCAGTACTCACTGGGCTTGATAGCCTACGAGATGATCGCCGGGCGTAGACCCTTCCAGGCCGATAACCTGGCCGAGCTGATGTACAAGCACCGGTTCGAGGAGCCGGAGACTCTCGATGTGCTTCGGCCCGATGCGCCGTGGGGCCTTCGCCTCGCCATCATGCGGGCGATAAGCAAAGACCGTGAGGACCGTTTCCCGACGATGGAAGGCTTC
>JBDHHL010000296.1:0-5888 GCA_039589375.1 Gemmatimonadota bacterium
GGGACTATGTGGCGCTTGGACATTATCACCTGCGCCCAAGATTGGCACCGAACATGTTCTTCGCGGGGGCTATCGAGCGCACCAGCCTGAACATCTGGGCGGAAGCCGACAATGCGCGTGAGGTTAGCGGAGGCCGTCTCGAGGACACGTGGCCCGAGGCGGGGTGGGGGAAAGGCTTCATCGAGTTCGACCTCGCGACAGGGCGAGCCGAGTTTCACGAGCTTGACTCGCCTCGAGAGGTCATCGACCTACCGCCGATAATAACCGGTGATCTCACACCCGGTGAGCTGGACGCCGAGATCGAAACCACCGTGTCGGCGGTGCCCGGAGGCATCGAAGAGAAGATCGTGCGCCTTCGGATCTTCGACATCCCGCGCGAAGTGTATCGAGAGCTCGGTCATCGCAAGATCCGCGACTACCGCACTCGCGCTCTCCATTTCCATCTCGTTGCCCAGCCGCCGCTGATCGTCCGGCGCGAGTACTCCGGCGCGCCCGGTCGACGCCTTACGCTTCCCAAGGAACTAGAGGAATACATCAAGCATCGCTGGCGGCCGGAGCTGGACAAGATCGATCGAAATGCATTGATCGAACTGGGACTGCGCTATCTGCAACGGGCGGAAGAAGCGCAGGCGATCGACGGCAGGGAGTGAGATGCGACTGATTCGCCTTGCGCTGAAGAACTTCCGGCAGCATGCGGACACGGAATTGGCGTTTCGTCCCGGCCTGATGGGGATCATCGGTCCAAACGGCGCCGGCAAGACGACAATTCTCGAAGCGATTGCGTGGGCCGTCTACGGTTCCGCGGCCGTTCGCGGTACCAACGAAATGCTTCGCTTCAACCGCGCACCTGGACGCTCGACCGTTCGTGCGGAACTCGAGTTCGAGCTCGAGGGCAACCGCTATCGGGTGGTTCGCACGCCTCGCGGCGCGGAGTTGTACCAGGGGGATCGGGAAGACCCGATCGCTGCGGGCGTCAGTGAGGTGTCTCGGCAACTGACTCGCGTCCTCGGCATGACTCGCCAGGAGTTCTTCAACACGTACTTCACCGGCCAGAAAGAGCTGCAGTTCCTCGCGGCGATGGGTGCGGCCGAGCGGGCGCGCTTCCTGTCCCAGGTGCTGGGCTATGAGAGGCTGAGGGTCGCGCAGAATCTGGTGCGTGAACAGCGCAAGGTTCTCAAGGGGCAGGTGGACGAGTTGACTCGAGCTCTCGGCGATCCGGACGAGATCAAGAAAGCCACGGAGGAGGCTGAGTCCCGACTCAAGGCGGCGACGTCCGCGTTGCGGGAAGCCGAGCGGCGGCAGACAGAAGCGGCGGCAGAGCTCGCGGAGCTAGAGCCCGCGTGGAACGATCTGCGGACAGCACGCGAGCAGGACCGACAGTTACGGGAGGAACTGCGGGTAGCCGAGACGCGGCTCGAGCGTGTGATCAAGGAGCGCCAGGAAGCGGACGCGGAGCTCGAGGGCCTGGCGGAGGCGGCCCAGCAACTAAACGAGTTGAGAGCTCGGGTGCGTCCGCTCGAGGGACTACGGGCCGAAGTGGAGGAGCTGCGCGTTCTGGCGGACGCCGAATCGAGGCGTGCCACCCTCGAGAAGCAGCTCGCCGACCAGCGGGAGCGTGTGGGAGCCCTGGCGCGAAAAGTGTCTGACCAGGAGGAGAAAGGACGGGCTCGCGGGGAACTCGGCGAAAAACTGGCGAAGCAGCAGGAGGATTGCGACAGGCTCGAGGCGCTACGGGAAGAGGTGACCTCGCGCTGGCAGCGCGACGCGCAGGATGTCGAGGCGCGTCTGCGAATTCTCCTCAACCAGGCGGAAGAGGTCAAAGAACGCATCGAGCAACTGGAGTCGGAGGGCCCCGAGGGTGCCTGCCCAACCTGCAAGCGACCTCTCGGCGCCGAGTACGAGCGAGTGCTCGGTCTTGTTCAAAGCCAGTACGAGGAGATCGTTCAGGACGGCAAGTGGCACCGAAAGCGCCAAGAGCAGCTTAGCAGCGAGCCGGAGGAAGTGGTGTCGGCCAAGGCGGAGCTGGCAACCGCTCGAGAGAAGCGCGAGCTACTGGCAGCGGAGGTGGCAGCGGCTGAAGCGGCGCTCTCCCAGGCCGAAGCCTTGAAGGCCGAGCTGGAGGTAGAGGAAGCCGAGGCCAGAACGATGGCCGGCGAGCTGGCTGCCCTGCCGGAGGGCTACGATGCGGATCGGCACGCCGCCGTGGGCGAAGAGCTGGAACGGTTGAGGGAGCTGGAGAGGCAGATAACTCAGGTCGAAACGCGACTTGAAAGAGAAGCGCGACTGAAGAGTGTGCGCGCCGAAGCGCTGGAGGAAGAGCGACAGATCCAGGATCAGATAGCTGGTCTGGGATCGAGCCAGGGAGAGTTGGGCTTCTCCGAGGACGCGTATCGTGCCGCCGGTGAGCGATACGAATCCGCCCGCGCCAGTTTGGAGGTTGCCGGCCTAGAGCTCGAACGGGCCAGGGGCGAGGCCGAGGCCGCGCGGCAGGCGACCGATGCGGCTCGGAACGACGAGCGCGAATACAAGCGGGTGTCGCAGCTGATCGCGGAGCGTCAAGCGGAGTACCGGCTGCACAACGATCTCGACAACGCGCTAGGTGAGTTGCGCGACGAGCTCAACGACCGGGTACGCCCGGAACTCTCCGAGATCGCCAGCGTCCTGCTCACCGAGCTGACCGACGGACGGTACAATCAGATCGAGATCAATCGTGACTATCAAGTTGTGGTGCTGGACGACGGCGAAGAGAAACCGGTGATCTCCGGGGGAGAGGAAGACCTTGCCAATCTCGTGTTGAGACTAGCGATCAGCCAGATGATCGCCGACCGTGCCGGCCAGACGCTGTCTCTGCTAATTTTCGATGAAGTATTCGGCGGCCTCGACGAACAGCGGCGCGAGAGCGTGGTCAGACTGCTGCAGCGGCTTCAGGACCGCTTCGAGCAGGTCATTCTCATCACGCACATCGAATCGATCCGGGAGGGCGTGGATCAGGTCGCGCGGGTGACCTACGACGAGCGTACGGGGGTGAGCGTTGTGCGCGACGAGAGCCCTGGCGCGGGCCCGGAAGACCTGGTGGAGGACCTCGCTGCGCTCGTCAGTGAATAACCGGCAACGTCTATTGCGAGGACTCCCCTCCCGTGTCCGGAACGGGCTCCACCTGTGGTGGTATGTCAGCAGGTGACGGTGCCGGCGCCGGCACATCTAAAGGCCCGAGAGCGACTTCTACGAACTTCCGCGCCTTTTCGATTGCCTCGTTGGACGGCTGCAGCTGGTTGAGCATGAGGTAGCCGGTGGCCAGATTCTGGTAGGCCTGATAATACTGCAACGGAATCCCGTTCGTCGACAGATCGGGCCAGAATTTCCTCTCCGTTAGATCCCTGAAGACGTAGTGATCTTCGAGCAACGTCCGCGTGCGTTCCACATCCACCCAGAACGGGAACATCCGGTTGGCCTGGAACCGCGCCTGGGGCGGCAACGGAACGAGCGACGATGTAGGCTCCAGGTCGGTGGGCGACAGCTTGTATGCCACGCCCTCTCTTATCATCCAGGGTTGGACGGAGAACTTCTCGTAAGTGCCGGTCGTGCTGGCGAAGTAGATGGGCCTGTCGCCCGCAGACGTCTGCAGGATCCGTAGCACGAGGACGTCGTTACGAAGTAGGTAGTCGCCAGCAACGATAATACCTTCCACCTCGCTACCGATCGGAACGGCCACGGTGTCCTGGAAGACCTGGCACTGCCCGCGGTCGTCGTAGGGATAGCATTCGGGTACCGCCGCTATCTCGACGTCGGTCATCTGCAAGATCGAGCGCGTCGGAGCTGGCCAGTCCCGATCGCTATAGATCGGTATCGCATGCTCCGGCTCGAAAGGCCGCTGGCACGTGATGACCGTGGGATCTGCAAGCGGATCCAGTCCGTCACAGGGTCTGGTCAGGTCGCGCAGCTGCTGTGCGTACCAGGGAGTAGCGAGATACGAATAAACGATGACCGTTACGTCGCGGCGGAGCCCTTCCACCTCCTGTAGGTACCAGAGCGGGAACGTGTCGTTGTCGCCGTTGGTGAACACGACCCCGTACGGTTCCACCGACATCAGCAGGTTGTAGGCCCAGTCGCGGGCGGCGTAGTCGCCGGCGCGGCTCGCGTACTTCCAGTTTAGCATCAAGGGTACTAGCGCTAGCAACAGGATCGGACTCACGCGGCGGTAGTGGCCGAGCGAGAGACCTGGCGTTTGCCCAGCCGCGTACTGGGCCAGTCGCTGCCACGTTGCCGCCAGCCCGATACCCGCCCACAGGCCCCACTGCGAGAACGATACAACGAAGAAGTAGTCACGCTCGCGTACCTCGCGCCAAGCGCGCGGAACGGCTAGTGGTTGGCCGGTCCCGGGGTCCACGGACGCAGCGACCGAGTAGCCGTACTTGAAATTCAGATAGATGATGAGCCCGATCCACACCGTGGCGAACAGGGTGACGAAGTAGATCCAGGAGATGCGGTCTGCCTGGTAGTGCCGTATCGCTCCGTAAACCCCGAGGAGCAAGAAGAGAAGCGTGAACGGCAATCGCGCGAAGGCGAAGAACGTATTCGCGCCATCTAGGCTTCTCGCCCACTGCCAGTCGAAGTACTGCAGATAGTTGATGAACTGCCACTTGATCAGTTCCATGTCTCGCGGGACTTCGCGAGGATAGAAGATCGGGTTGAGGTCCAACGGCGGCTTCCGGTATTGCTCGCGGCGCAGCGACTCTGCCAGCGCCGCGCAACGGTCATTCTCCTTGTCGGGACCGAAGAGTGAGATCGGGGGATGTAGCCGCAGTATGTCTACAGTGGCGTCGACCACGGACTCGCACCTCGGGTCCGCTTCGCTGATGACCGGCCGGCTCTCGGCGCGGATCGGCAGGAACAGCTGAGCTGAGAGCCCCAGTATCCAGGCGAGCGCAGCGAAGGCGTACAGCTGCCAGCGAATCAGCACGCGCGGGTGCACCCGGATCACGAACAGCACCATCGCAGCCGCCACGAGGAACGCCATGAGGTGGTTCCCCAGAGACAACGCCAAGAGGAATATGATCAGGATCAGCACGTTGTCGTCTTTGCCGCGGCCAAGGTTGTCGCGCCACCGGAAGATCAGCCAGGTGAGCAACGCGATGGTCATCACGCTCACCGTGTAGACTTTCTCGTTGACGACGGACTGGTTCCAAACCGTGAACGCTGTGGACGAGATCAGGACCGTGGCAACCGCGCCGACGCGCCGGAAAGTCTCGTCAGACGAGAAGAACGCCAACACGCGGTGGATGACCAGGAACCAGAACGCCGCTGCCACAGCGCCATTCGCCGCCGAGAACAAGTTGATCTTGACGGCTACGGGCAGTGGGAACGGCGTCAGCAGCACCTCCCAAGCGCGGGCGAGGAGCACGAATACCGGATTCCCCGGTGGGTGCGGGACGCCCAGTATGTGGGCCGTCGCGATGTACTCGCTCGTATCCCAGAACGCCGTCGTCGGCGCCAGGGTGATGACGTAAAGCAGGAAGACCCCAAAGCCTACCAGGCCTGCCCAGCGATACGGCGGCAGGTACTCCGAGCCGGTCGAAGGCCGGTCAGCGCTCGCCGGGGTTCGTGCCGCCTTTGCCCGCCCTCGCGATTCCATATTCCTCCAATTATTCGCTGATGTGCATACGGTTAGACCGGAGGCTCTATAATACGTTTGAGCGCCGACTGCGCCAGACCGTTGCCCTGAGGCCGAGCCGTGTGCATGCGCGCCGTAGTCGGACGCTTAGCGCGTCAATCTCTGCGCGTTAGGAGAAGGTCGCCGGAGTTCAACACGTCCGCTTGCCAAACCGGTGGTACCCAGGTCGTGGCGCTGTACTCGGCGACCACGGCAGGACCGCGTAGTAGATGGCCAG
>JBDHHL010000297.1:0-5885 GCA_039589375.1 Gemmatimonadota bacterium
TCCACATTGCGTCACACCGCCAAGGAAGGGCGAGTCTACGTGCTCGGCTGTTGCTCGGCCATGCACCGCGATGACATACCCGACCGCTATTCGTTCAAGGAGAGCATCCCGCCCGATGTGGAGTGGGTGAATCCCGGCGACAGCGTCATCGTCAACCCCGACGGCAAGGTCCTCGCCGGTCCCGTCAGGAACGAGGAGACGATCCTCTACGCCGAGATCGATCCGCGTGAGCTGCGCGGACCGCGCTTCCAGCTCGACGTCGCCGGGCACTACGGCAGGCCCGACATCTTCCAGCTGACCGTAGACCGGAGGGAGCGACCGGCCATACGAACGCTGGACGAACTCGACGACGCGCTCGAAGAGCCCGAACAAGGTTGACCGCGATGTGCAGGAATATCAAGAAACTGCGCCGGCCCGGCGAACCGCCGACCGATCAGGAATTGCGCGACGCCGCTCTTCAGTTCGTGCGCAAGCTGACGGGTTATCGCGTGCCCTTACGGGCAGTGCCACCTCACAATACATGAGAGGGCCGCCGGGCCGACTCCTCTAGCAGGTGACGGATCTTCTGTCCCAGCTCGGAGGGCGTGTACGGTTTCTGGAGGAAATCTCCCGCCCCCATGACGCCGTCCCGTGTCATGTCTTCCGTGTATCCAGATGTGTACAGCACCTTCGTGCTCGGCCGCCGTTTCGCCACGTGCTTCCCTAGCTCCAGGCCGTCCATCCCGGGCATGACCACGTCGGTGACCATCACGTGGATCTCGCCCTCGTGCGCCTCGCAGATATTCAGTGCCTCGTCCGCGTTCGGCGCATCTAGGATCGTGTAACCTTCCCGCTCCAACCCCCGCCGCATCGGGCCTCGCAGCGCGTCCTCGTCCTCCACCAGCAGGATCGTCTCCGATCCCTCGCTCGCGACGACAACTTGCGGTTCCCTTCTCTTAGCGAGGATTTCCCGTTTGTCCAGCTGCGGCAGGTAGACCCGGAAGCACGTCCCCGCGCCTTGCCGGCTCTCCACCGAGATGTGGCCGCCACTCTGCTTGACGATGCCGTACACCGTGGCCAGGCCCAGCCCCGTGCCTTCACCCTTCGGCTTCGTCGTGAAGAACGGTTCGAAGACCTTGGTGCAGATGTCCTCGTCCATCCCCACCCCGGTGTCGGCGATGGCCAGAGCCGCGTATTGGCCCGGCGGGATCGTCTCGCCGTGTACCGTCAACTCTCGGTCCAGTCCGACGTTCTCGGTGCTGATGGTCAGCCGGCCACCGCTCTGCATCGCGTCCCGGGCGTTCACCGTCAGGTTCATCACGACCTGCCCCATCTCGACCGGGTCTGCCAGCGTGTTGGCCAACCCCGCGTCGAGTTCGGTCACCAGCTCGATATCCTCGCCGATGATCCGACCCAGCATGTCCAACATCTCGGTGACGACGCCGTTCAGGCTCAGGACCTTGGGCTGGAGAATCTGGCGGCGGCTGAACGCCAGTAGCTGCCGGGTCAGCGCCGCCGCGTGATCGGCCGCCGTTCGGATGTCCTCGATATCCCCGCGCTCCGGGCTCGATGGCAACAGATCCTTGAGTACGATCTCGCAGTTGCCCAAGATGACCGTCAGCAGGTTGTTGAAGTCGTGAGCGATGCCTCCCGCCAACCGCCCGATGCTCTCCATGCGCTGCGACTGGGCGAGTCGAGCCTCCAGCTCGCGCTGCTCCGTGACGTCCACCATGACCGCCATGATGCCCGACACCAACCCATCGCTGCCATACAGCGGCGCGGTGTAGGCGTTCAGGTACAGGGGCGTGCCGTCCTTTCTCAGACGCGGCACCTCCAGACCGACCACCGACTCGCCGCCCATCACGCGCTCCAGCAGTTCGCGGAACTCGGCCCGATGCTCGTCCTGTACGAACAGCGGCCGTCGTCCCACCGCCTCCTCCTCGCTCCAGCCGAAGATCCGCACTGCGGCCCGGTTCCAGCTCAACACGCGGCCGTCCAGGTCGAGCGAGATCACCGCCACCGGAGCCGCGTCGAACACGGCGCGCAGCTTCTCGGTCGCCTTGCTCAATTCCTCCTCCGCTTGCTTCCGTTCGGTGATGTCCTCGAGCACGCCCGTGTAGTAGCGCACGACCCCGTCGCGGCCGAGCACCACCCTGGCCGTGTCTCGACCCCACACGACAGAACCGTCATGCCTGCGTAGCTGGACGTCGTAGTCCCGTACCAGGGTCTCGTTCTTCAGGCGCTCTTTCCATCGCTCTCGATCGGAGGGATCGGCGTACAACTCGCCCGCGTTGATCGCCAACAGGCTCTGACGGTCCGGGTAGCCGAACATCCGCACCAGTGCCGGGTTCGCGTCCAGGATCTCGCCGGCTAGGGTGGCTCGGTACAACCCGACCGGCACCCCATCGAACAGCTTGCGGAAGCGAAGCTCCGCGTCTTCGACCGCCTGGCGCCGCCAGCCCTCCTCGAACGCCACCCGCACGTCCGGCGGCAGATCCGCCAGCGCGCTCGGCAACTCTTCTGCAGATTCCTCCAGCGTCTCGCAGACGACGCAGTCACCGCCCTGGCGCCTCGCCTTTTTGATCGCCCTCGCGGCCCCGCCCAACACGTCGCTCGTGTTCCGCATCCATAGCTCGTACGGGGCCACGCCCACGCTCACCGTCAGGTAGGTACCGGTGTCCGCCGCCAGGTCAGCGATCGACGCGCGCGTTCGCTCTGCGAAGACCCAGGCGCCGTCCACCTTTTCACCCGACAGAATCGCCAGGAACGAATCTCCATCGAAGCGACCGCCGATGTTCATCAGTCGCATCTGACGATCGAGCCTCTCCGCAATAGAGCGGACCGCCTGGTCCCCCGTCGGCTGGCCGTGTCGTTCGTTGTAGTCGGCTAGCCCGTCGACATCGAACAGCACGACGCTCAGCGGGCGACCCCGTTGCGCCGCGGCGAATTCCTTCTGCAACATGAAGTCCAGCAGCCGCCGGTTCGGTAGACCCGTCAGCGCATCGCTGTAGGCCAGGACCAGCGCGTCGCGGCGCTCCCTCTGAAGAAGCTCCGTGACGACGGCCAACCCGGCCCCCACCGCCACTACGACCACCACGACCCAGACCAGCAGTAGCCAGTTCACGGCTACGTCGAGCGCGAGCTCCGCGACCAACTCGGTGCCCAGCAACAACATCGTGCCGGCGACCAGCACCTGTGCGGTGGCCCGCCAGTCTCTGTAGTACGCCAGCATGAACGCCGGGATCAGGACGAGTAGCCCGGTCAGCGCATCGTAGCCGGCGAGCAATTCGGGTCTCGTCAAAGCCGCCCAACCCGCTACAGCCAGGGCGACGACGCTCAGCGGTAGGACGCGCGCCGGGATTCTCCGCCGAGCGCCGGGCAGCTCATCGGGCACGAGCTGCGCGGACACAGAACGCCGCTGATGTCCCTCAACCATGGGACGTACTCCTCAGACGAATAGAGCTGTGTGCCAAGGGCGTTGGCATTCTACCGATGCGGAACACCTGAAGAACGCTACGCTGTTGGAGGGCGGGAGGAGGGTATCCTGCGGACAGCCAAGCTAAAGATCGCTGCAGGTGACCATTATTGCAAGACTTACGGCAAACGCTCGCGTTGGATCACGCGGCGCCCGCGCGGAGTCACAGCGGTAGTTCGGTCCCGATTCCTTCCTGGCGCGCTTGCGCGTAGACCAGCCGCGCCGTCGCCATGTCCTCCAAGGCGAGGCCCAGGTTGACGCAGATGACCCGTTCGTCGACCGACTCGCGGCCCGGCTTCTCGCCGTAGACGATCTCCCCCAGGTCCGCGTACGGCTGCGGCGTGGACTGGAAGTATCCGACCTGTCTGTAATAGTCCATCTGGCCGGTATCATCCGTGGCCAGCTTGTCCGCTTCGGCCAGCGCGCTACCCTGCCAGTAGGAGTCGAAATCCAGCGCGCAGCCGAACGCTCCGGCAGACAGCCAGCCGGCTTCGATGGTAGGGCTCGGTCGCTTCAGGATCGGGCCGCTCGTCACGACAAGGTCGAGGTCGCTGACCGCTTCTCGCGGATGCCTCACCACTTCTACGTCTAGACCGTACCGCCCGCTCATCTCTTCGGCGTACCGCTCCGCCGCCCCGTTGTCGATATCGTAGGCCCGCACCCGCTCGAGCGAGAAGGCACAGTTCAGCGCTTCCAGATTCGTGCGCCCCTGCACGCCGCAGGCGACGATCCCAACGCTACGGCTGTCGGACCTTGCCAGCCGCTTAGCCGCGACGGCCGTCGCCGCCCCCGTCCGCATGGCGGTTATCCAGGTCGCGTCCATCACCGATATCGGAAAGCCGCTCTCGGGATCGTTCAGAATCAGTAGGCCCGAGATGTAAGGAAGCCCCTTGTCCGGGTTATCGGGATACCCCGAGACCCATTTCAATCCCGCGGACCCGAGGCTCGGTATGTAGGCCGGCATGGCATGGATGAAGGCGTCGGGCCGAGTGTGGATGCCCGGCTTCGGCGGCATCTCGACCTCGCCCTTCCCCTTCTCCACGAACATCGCTTCGAGTGCCTCGATGATCTCGGACATCGAGACGCCCACATCCGCCACGTCTTGCGCCGACAGATAGAGGAGTCTTCCCGCGCTCATACCGATCTCCCTTGAAGGCCGCGTCGCCTCGAACTCGAATGCCGCATCGGCTTCTTCGGCGCCTCGCTACCGTTCACTCACTCAACTCGAACCACGCATCCAGATCCTCCTCGCCCCACGGCTCGCCCGAGGCAGGCTCGAACTCGTTCTTCAAGTTGGAGTACGTGTAATCGCCGCCCCACTCGCCGTGGTTCCGAACGATCCGAGCGATCGCGTCGATCATGTACTCCAGCTCGTCGTCGGTCGTCGTCGGATGGACCGACATCCGCACCCAGCCGGGCTTCTCCGACAAGTCGCCATCGTCGATCTTGTCTGTGATCCGCTTCGACTGAACCGGGTCCACGTGCAGCAGATAGTGGCCGTACGTTCCCGCACACACGCAGCCACCCCGCGTCTGCACGCCGAACCGGTCGTTCAACAGCTTCACGATCAGGTTGTAGTGAATGCGTTCCACGTAAAACGAGAGAATGCCCTGCCGGTCCTCTAGATGGTCGGCCAGTATCCTCATCCCCGGGATCAGACGCAGGCCGGCGAAGGCGTTTCGCGTCAACTCCTCTTCGCGCGCCGCCATCTTCTCGACGCCCATCTCCTCTTTCAATTGGATGCAAAGGGCCGCCTTTATCGCCTGCAGAAAGCCCGGCGTTCCTCCGTCTTCGCGTTCCTCGATGGCGCTGACGTACTTCCGGCCGCCCCACGGGTTCGTCCAGTCCACGGTCCCACCGCCCGGCTGGTCCGGCACCCGACTGCGGTAGAGGTTCGCGTCGAAGATCAGGACCCCCGAAGCTCCGGGCCCACCCAGGAACTTGTGCGGCGAGAAGAAGATCGCGTCCAGCTTCTCGAGCGGATCCGCCGGGTGCATGTCGATATCCACGTAGGGTGCGGAGGCGGCGTAATCGACGAAGCACAGGCCGCCGCTCTCGTGCATCGCCCTCGCCAGCGCGTGGATCGGCGGCCGGACGCCCGAGACGTTCGAGCACGCGGTAAACGCCCCGATCTTCAGCTCCCTATCGCTGTATTCGTCCAGCAGCGCCCGCAGGCTGTCGAGGTCGACCAGGCCCAGTTCGTCCGGCTCGACACAGACAACATCGGCGATCGTCTCGAGCCACGACGTATGGTTCGAGTGATGCTCCATGTGCGTGACGAAGACGGCCGGCCGGTACTTCTCCGGAAGTTTCACGAACGGCGCCAACTGCTCGGGGATCTTCAGGCCCAGGATACGCTGGAACTTGTTGATGGCGGACGTCATCCCGAAGCCGGGCGTCAGCACGACGTCGTCCGGTCCGGCGTTGACGT
>JBDHHL010000298.1:0-5880 GCA_039589375.1 Gemmatimonadota bacterium
CCGGAGTCGGCAGCGCGACATTCTCTCAACGAGGCGATCCGCGTGCTGCGCAAGCACGTCGGGGAGAGCGGCCTCGAGAGCGAAGGCGGTCAGATTCGCATGTGCGCCGATGCGGTGCGGCTGGATGTCGACGCTTTCGAAGCTCAGGTCGAAGCGGAGGCTTGGGGTGGTGCCGCCGAGTTGGTCAGCGGTGACTTCATGGAAGGTTTCAGCGTGCCCGGGTGCTCCGAGTTCGAGGATTGGTTGTACGCCGAGAGGGTCGCGCTGCGTGAAGGAGCGGTATCGGCGCTGGTGAGCCGGGCAGAAGAGCTTCTCGACGTCGGCGAGATCCGAGGGGCAGCAGCGACGGCGCGACGGGCGCTCGGTCTCGACGCGACTTCGGAGACCGCGGCGCGCACGGCTATGCGGAGCCTTGCGATCGCTGGCGACCGGGCAGGCGCGCTGGAAGTCTACGACGGCCTCGCGGCAAAACTCGATGAAGAGATCGGGATCGAGCCGGACGAGGAGACCCTCGCCTTGGCAGATCGCGTGCGTCGCGAGCGGATCTGGAGACTGCCCGAGGCCGCGGTCGCCGAAGTGGGACCGGGAGCGGAATCGCGGCGTGTGCCGCTCGTGGGTCGCGTGGCGGAACTCGAGCAGCTGGTTGACGCTTGGACAGCGTCTCGCGGACAGCGGCGTGCGATGCTCGCGGTGATCGAAGGTGACCCGGGAACCGGCAAGACGCGACTTGTCGAGGAGCTCGCGGCTCGAGCCCGCCTGGACGGTGCCGTGCTGGCAGCGGCGCGGTCGGTCGAGGCGGATCAGTCCGAGGCCTGGAGCGGAGCGTTGGCACTGGCTAGGGGGCTACCCCCGGACCTGCCCGGCCTCGAGCAAGTTTCCCCGGGGGCGCTCGCCGCTTTCTCGGCCGAGCTGCCAGGCTGGGCGGAGCGATTCGAGGAGAGGATCGAAGGCGCGCCGCCGCTTCAGCCGGGCCGCGCTCTTACGGAAGTGGTGCGGGGCTACGCAGCCCACCAGCCCGTGTTCTTGCAGGTGGACGACGCACACTGGCTGGACCGGGATTCACTATTGGCGCTCGGCGCTCTGTTGAGAGATGTCGAGGGTATGCCGGTCTTCGTTCTGTTGGGCATCTCGCCGTACCCGGAACGGGCTGAACTGGAGGAGCTTCGCGCTCGCGTCGGCCGCGAGTTGGCCGGCTTGACCGTGCAGCTTGCGCCCCTGCACGGCGAGGCGTTGCGCTCGTTGGCTCGTTGGGCGTTACCCTCCTACGACGAGGTTGAACTGGACCGCGTGTGCCGGCGCGTCGCCACGGACTCTGCCGGTTTGCCGCTGCTGGCCGTGGAGTTGTTTCATGCCGTGGCCTTGGGCCTGGACCTCGGTGCCACAGGCGGGGCCTGGCCCGAACCGCTACGGACGCTTGACCAGACGCTGCCAGCCGAGTTGCCCGATGCCGTGGCAGCGGCGGTGAGGGTCGGCTTCCGACGCCTATCGCGGGACGCGCAGACGGTGCTCGCCGCCGCCTCGGTGCTCGGCGATCGCGTCGGCGCACAACCCCTCGAGCAGGCCACGGACCTCGAGACTGACGCCGTGGCCGCTGCGTTGGACGAGCTGGAGTGGCAGCGCTGGCTGAGCGCGGAGCCGCGCGGCTATTCGTTCGTCGCGCGTGTCGTGCGAGATGTGGTAGCTCGTGACATGCTCACGCCCGGTCAGCGTCAGCGGATCCTCGACGCGGCGACCTCGTGAGGCCGACCGTGGCAGCCGCTTCCGTTTTGGGCAGCGACTATCGATATTGATACTGTGACGGGGGGACAGAGCCGCGCGTTCCTTCCGACTGACGTCCGGCTGCTGGTTCACACCTAGTTTCCCCAGGCAAATTGTCAGCGTGGAGTCGTCGCGCGCGAAGGCGGGACCATGAACGGAACACCTTACGGCTCCGAAGATCAGGAAACGATGGAGGGCGGCCTGCCGGCGCCGGAGGCGACACCGGTCGTTGTCGTTGATGACGAGCAGCCGGTGCTCGATCTGCTCGGCAAGATCCTGGAGGGTGAAGGCTATCCGGTAGAGGCATTCGCTTCTGCGCAGGATGCCTTGAGTCGGATCGCCGTGGGCGGCGTTGCGCTCCTAATCACGGATGTCCGCATGCCGGCGATGAGCGGTATAGAGCTGGCCCGGCGTGCCCTCGAGGAGGACCCGGACCTGGCGATCCTGGTTCTCACAGGAGCGGCGGATACCGAGTCGGCGGTGGAGTCCTTCAGGTTGGGCGTCGAGGACTACCTGACCAAGCCGATCGCTCCCGACACTCTGGTGGAGGCGGTTGACCGAGCTCTCCGGCAGCGGAGGCAGCAGCTCTACCGTCACAAGTTCGAAGTCTGGCTGCGAGCCGAAGTCGACAGGCGAACGGAGCAGGTGGTACGCCAGTCTGAGGAGCTCGAGCGGGTCTCGGTCGCGGCGCTCTCCGCTCTCGTGCGGGCGATGGAGGCCAAGGATCCGTACTTGAAGGGCCACAGCGCGCGCGTCGCTGAGTTGAGCGAAAAGCTCGCTTTACAATTGGACTTCGAGCCGGCGGAAGTGGAAGAGATCCGGATGGCAGGGCTGCTCCACGACATCGGGATGATCGGCATACGCGAGTCGGTGGTGAACAAGCGGGGGCAGCTGACCGAGGAGGAATACCGCCACGTTCAGGAACACGTGGAAATCGGAGCCGGGATCCTTCAACCACTGACGCACATCGGACGGACCATCGACCACGTTTTCAGCCATCACGAGCGGATAAACGGATCGGGTTACCCGCGGGGATTGGAGGGGAACGAGGTCCCTCTTGGAGCTCAGGCCGTCGGGCTCGCCGAATCTTACGTTTCGTTGACCGAGTCACGTGCGCACCGGGAGGCTTACGACCAAGAGAATGCGCTGGCAACACTTCGCAGGGGCAGCGGCGTCTGGTTCGAACCCCGCGTGATCGAGGCTCTCGAAGACGCCCTTCAGGCCTAGACCGCGTAACCGGCTGCACGAAAGAAAGCTCCGGGCTCGAAAGCCGAGCCCGGAGCTTTGTTGTCCGCGGGACGAGTCGTCCCGTTCCGCCTACTTGATGCCGGCAAGCTCTTCCAACATCGCCGTTGTCACGGACTTCGGCCGCTCGATTGGATAGCCGAGTGCACGATCCCACACGATGTTCGACAGGACGCCGAGCGCACGGCCGATTGCGAACAGCACCGTGTAGAAGTCGTACTCACGCAGGCCGTAGTACCACTGGATGACTCCCGACTGCGCATCCACGTTCGGCCACGGGTTCTTCGCCTTGCCCTGCTCCTCGAGAATCGGCGGGACCACCTTGTACAGCAGGTCCACGTACTTGAAGATCGCATCGTCGGGCAGGTGCTTGAGGCAGAAGTTGCGCTGCTCCGTGTAGCGCGGATCGGTCTTGCGCAGCACGGCGTGGCCGAAGCCCGGTACGACCTGGCCCGAGTTCAGCGTATTCCAGACGAAATCCTTCATCTCCTCTTCGCTGGGGATCTTGCCGCCCATCTGATCCATGACGCCCTGGATCCAGCGCAGCACCTCCTGGTTGGCCAGGCCGTGGAGGGGACCGGCAAGGCCGTTGATCAAGCCCGACATGGCGTAGTAGGGGTCGGAAAGGGCGCTGGCGATCAGGTGCCCGGCGTGGGCGCTGACGTTGCCGCTCTCGTGGTCCGAGTGGAGGATGAAGTACAGCCGCGCTACGTCGTCGTACGGCGGCTCGATTCCCATCATATGGGCGAAGTTGCCGCCCAGGTCGAGGTTGGGATCCGGATCGATCTGCTTATCGTCCTTGTACTTCAAGCGATAGATGAAGGCACCAACGTGGGGCAGGATCGCCCACAGGTTCAAGGCGTCCTCCAGCGTCGGCTGCCAGTGGTCCATCTTGCCGAGCCCGGCATCGTACGCCTTCCGGTACACCGACTCCCCCTCCATCGCGACGACCGCCGTCGACAACATGGCCATCGGATGCGAGTCCCTCGGCATGGCGCGCAGCACATCCCAAACATACTTGGGCACCTTGGCCCGGTTCTTCAGCTCTTCGACTAGCTCCTTGGCCTCGTTCTCGGTCGGGACATCGCCGGTCAACAGCAGCCAGATGTGCCCCTCGACATATGGCATGTCCGAGCCCGGATACTTCGGCAGCGCCTCCAGAGTCTCGGGGATCGTGTAACCGCGGAAGCGAATGCCTTCGTTGGGGTCGAGGTAGGAGATATCGGTCACCAGGGACCGTACGCCGCGAGCGCCCCCGATCGCCTGAGCGATCGTGACCTCGCCGACTTTGACGCCCCCGTGCTCCTTGAGCAGCTTGACCGTCCTTGGCCGCCAGCCGTCGATTTTCTCCGCGAGCTTCTCCTTTAGCGACATCGTTGCCTCCCCTTGGTGGCTACCATCGATGGGCCGCCCGGTCCCAGTAGGTGCAAGCGGAACGGCCCCACTAATGACCGTCAGTTACAGATTAGACGTGCGAAGACTCTACAATAACGTGCATATCTCATGCCCTCAAGACACGTCCGGATCAAATCTGCTGATGGGCTTCCCTAGGGCGATTCTTCCACGCTGGAGTCCTCGCTGCGTTTGGTACGGGGGCGAGCCGGAGGGACGTTCTGCCACGGCGTGGGGCGGAAGTGGAGGCCTCAACATCCGCTAACGATAGGCGCTATTGATGCGTCGTTCGCACGGTGGCAGCCAACAACTCATGAGATTGCTGCAGCGCTGTGCTCCTGCCGAGGCAGCTCGATGCTGGTGGTGACCAATGAGGTGCTCGTGATGATCGGCGCTCCTGGCGCCGGTGAGCGCGTCGGTAGCTCGAGCTCAGTGTGCGCTCGATCCCGGCGACTCCTCGTCCAGTTCCTTGACCAGCCCGGCATAGCGCCGCTCGATCTTGAAGCCATAGGAGTAGAAATATTCCGGTCGGAAGAAACCGGTGGTCAACGTATTGATTCCTGCCGCACGCAAGCGGTTGAAGAACTGGCGCATCAAGCCGTCGGCGACTCCCTTCCTCCGATACCGTTCGGCTACCGCGATCTTCTCCAGGTGAGCGCTGGACCCGGTCTCCTCCACCTTGTAGTAGATGCCGCCGATCGTCTGCTCTCTTTCGTTGATGGCCACGAGATACCGGTGCTCGGGCCCGAAGCGGACATCCAGCTTCGCGGCGAGGAAGACGCGATGGAGCCGCTCCACTTCCTTGGGCAGGAGAGCGTGGCGTACGCGGAAGGGGTTCCCGTCTGCGTCGTCGAGGCTGACAACGATCTCGGTCTGGTACTCACCGCCCAGGTCGCTGCTGACGAAGTCGACGGCGTCCTCCGGCCGAAGGTACGCGAAGGGGATGCGCGCCAGGAAATAGTCGTCGTCCGGCTCCACCCTGAGGCGATGCCGCAAGTCCGCCACCGCGCCAGCCAGCTCGCCGTCCCGCATTTCACCGGTGCGAACCTTGCCGATTAGCTCGTCCAGGCCCTGTGCCAGGTCGGACGAGCTGTCGCGAAACACGGTCTCCCGGAAGAACCTGAGCCTGACCTCCGGATAGGACTTGGCCAGCCGTTGGAGCCCGTACGTGTCGTAGAACTCCTGCATGGTTCGGGCGCGTGCCTCCGGAGTGGCGTCTTCGTTCAGCCGAGCCCAGCGGCGGTATCGTTTCGCCGCGAAGAAGAGCCGCATCGGTAGGAAACCACGGCCACGCACGACCGACACGTAACCGGCCAGTGCGGCCTCGAGGTCGTGTGCAACGTCGGCCTCCGTCTCCAGCGCCCGCTGGTACTCGGCCAAGCCCTCCCGCTCACCAAGCACCTCGAGTACGGAAGAGAAGATCTCATCCCAGCCTACTAGACCATCGAGGTCCGGGTAATCGCGCTCGACGGAACCCACGAACTC
>JBDHHL010000299.1:0-5877 GCA_039589375.1 Gemmatimonadota bacterium
ACAATGCCTCCCTGAGCGAGCGCGCGAGAACGAGGAAGGCCATGACCAAGAAAGCACCAAGAAACGAAACGGTGACGGTCCTGACCTCGTTTGGCCGCACGTCTAGCCAGGCTGCGATCCGCTCGAACAGGTTCACGACCCCCGGGTGCTTCCTTCGAAACAGTTCACGCTGTATGCCGGCCTAATTGGAGAGGTCCGCTACGACGACCGGGCGCTTCTCGCCGCTGACTTCCTCTTCGCCGAAGAAACAATCGCAGTCGTGTGGCTCCTCACCGAGAATCCCATGGAGGTCCCACCACTTCTCCGCCTGCTTCTTTGTCCACGGTTCAGCGAAAGATAGCGCGTCCAGAGCTTCCTCCAATTCCGCCGCCGTCTGGAAACGGTCGTCCGGCTTCTTTTCCAGACATTTCAAGATGATCGCTTCCAGTTCGCTCGAGATGGCGACCTCCGAGACTTCCGAAGGCGGCTTGGGGGGCGTCTTCACGTGGTCGATCAGGACCTCGACGCTGGACTCGGACGGGAACGGTGGCTGGCCGGTCACCATCCAGTACGCCACCCCGCCCAAGCTGTATATGTCCGCCCGGCCATCGACCTTGTCGTTGCCGTAGACCGTTTCGGGCGCTAGGAAGCGCGGCGTCCCGAACAGTATGCCGGTCTTGGTGATCGCGCTCGCCGTGTCGGCGGTGATCTGCTTCGCGAGTCCGAAGTCCAGCACCTTCACATAGTCGTACAGGCCGCCCCGGCGAGTCAGGAAGATGTTAGAGGGTTTGATGTCGCGATGGATGATGTCTCGCGAGTGCGCTTCGGCGAGCGATCCGCAGACCTGTTTCAGGATGAAGACCGAGCGTTCGGGGCGCATGGGGCCGAACCGCTGGACCATCACCTCGAGATCCAGGCCCTCCAGGTACTCCATGGCGTAGTAGAGGCTGCGCTCGGGCGTTCGGCCGACGTCGTAGATGGTAATGGTGTTCGGGTGCGTCAGCGTCGCCGACAGCTTGATCTCGCGTTCGAAACGGGCGAGCGCGGTCGAATCACCATCGGCGGCCATCACCTTCACCGCCGTCGGTCGGCACATGAGCGAGTGCTGCGCGAAGAACACCTGGCCCATGCCGCCCTTTCCGATCTCCTCGTGGATGAGGTACTTGCCGAGCCGTCTGGCTCGGTGGGCTGTCTTACGAAGACTGTACAGCGTTTGGCTCACGAGGGCGGAAGTGCCACCCAGGATGACCGAGCCCGTTACTCCCCAGATCGTGTGGCTGCGCGCTAGATCCAAAGCGTCGGCCGTGCCGCCCGAGGCTAGCGCGTATTCGGCCCAAAACGACCTGTACGCGGGGAAGGCCGCGTACAGAACGCTCTCGAGCAGCAGGAACGTCACGACCGCCACGGCGGCCAGGGCGATCTGGAATGCCGGGCGCCAGGGGATCAGGGCCGCGGTTAGGAAGAGCAGCAACGACACGCCGAAGTACGGGTCGGTCGCCGGATGAAACGCGACCCCGTTGTAGATCACCAGCACCACGTTTATGGAGATGATTCCAAAGGCGATGGAATAGACGTTCGAGTAGTCCCTTCTCAGATACAGCAGCCCGAGACCGACGATGAACGAGGCGACGTGAGCCCAGGCCCCGCTGGCCCACTCGAAGCGTGCCAGCGGACTTGCGACGCGCGGATCCGCGCTGGGCACGAAGGCGTAGATGAGTCCGGCCAGAGCGGCGGTCGCCAGCCCGGTCAGGAAGAGCAGCCGGCAGCGATTCCATACCAGCTGCTGCTGCTCGTCCTCGAACGAGCCGCCCGCCGAAGGAGGGCCCGAGATGGCCCTCTCGATCAATCTGGCCTGTGACATGGCTACAATCTACTCGCGGGCTAGGGTTCGATGAAGAACCGCGAGATCCCCCGGCCGTGGGATTCGCTCTGCTCAGTGGCATCCTCGCTCGGGGCGTCCTGGTGCTCGATCGTCAGGCCGTGCAGCTCCCACCAGGCCAACGCCATCTCCTGGGTCCAGGGTTCCTCGAAGGCGATATCGCGGAGCGCCGTCTCCAGCGCTTCGGCTGTGGCAAAGCGATCGCTCGGCCTCTTCTCCAGACACCTCATCACGATCGCATCAAGCTGGGGCGGAATGCTCATCTCCGAGACCTCCGACGTCCGCGGCGGCGTCGCCTTCACGTGGTCGATCAGCAACTCGACGCTCGAGGTCGCTTCGAAAGGCGGTCGCCCGGCCAGCATCCAGTAGGCGACGGCACCGAGGCAGTAGAGGTCGGAACGCCCGTCGAGCTGTTCGCCTTTGACGGCCTCCGGCGAGATGTAGCGCGGGGTGCCGACGGCGACACCTGTCTTCGTGAGGCCGGTCGCTTCGTCTGCAGTCACCTGCTTGGCGAGCCCGAAGTCGAGAACCTTCACGAAGTCGTGCAGGCCGCCGCGCTGCGTGAGGAAGACGTTGGACGGCTTGATGTCACGGTGAACGATACCGCGGCTGTGTGCCTCGCCCAACGCACCACAGGCTTGCATCAGTATGAAGGCCGTTCTGGCTGGTTCGACCGGGCCGAACCGTTCGACAAGCGTCTGGATGTCCAGTCCATCCAGGTACTCCATCACGTAGTAGAACTGCTGGTCGGGGGTGCGGCCAAAGTCGTATACCGTGATCGAGTTCGGGTGTGTGAGCGTTGCCGTTAGCTGGACCTCTCGCTCGAAGCGCGCCAGGGCCGCCTGCTGATCCTCGCTGGACGCCTGCATGACCTTCACGGCCGTCGGGCGGCGGATCATGGCGTGACGGGCTCGATATACCTGGCCCATCCCACCGGCACCCAGCAGGTCCTCCAGGTAGTAGTTGCCGAGGCGCTGTGCCCGGTGAGCCGTCCTGCGCAAGCTGTACAGGGTATGGCTCGTAAGGATGGCCATTATCGCCAGGAGACCGATGCCGGTGGCGCTGAGGATGACGTAATCCCTGAACTCCTCGATCCCTGTACGATCACCACCCGCGTTTCGCGCCCAGAACTCGAGTGCGCCGGGGACGAAGACGTAAGTGATGACCGAGGCGATCAGGAAGGAGACGACTGCGAGCACGCCCAACCCAACGGTATAGCGGAGCGGCGATGGGATGAAAGCGGCGTAGATGAAGAGGCTGAATGCGACGAGTAGATAAGGCGCTTCGTCGGGGAAGGCGGACGACGACACGAACATCCCGAGGACCAGGTTCAGCGCCACCACCGTGAAGGCCAGGTTCCTAATCTGACGCGCAGATCTGTTGAAGACGTAGGTGGCGGCGAGCGCGAGGGCGAACGAGAGGAACAGGATCGCGCGCTTGCGATGGAGCCACGATGCCAGGCCGCCGTCCAGCGCAGGTGTCTCTCCGACGATCACTACCCTTACACCGATGGCGAGGCCACCGAGCACGAGGGCGATGAGGCAGATCTGCCGGGTCCTCTGCAGCAGCAGTTGGTGAAGCTCCTGCTCGAACGAGGAGCCCGTGGTGCTGCTCGAAGTGACGTGCTTGCCGATTTCCATGGTGAGATCGGTGGCGCCGGCCAACACCGAGGTGATCTCGGCTTCATCGCAGTATGCGGCCAGCTTGTGAATCCCTCGAGGAGGCTTAGCTTCTCCTGCGAGTCGGGAAACCGTCGAATCCTACTCGTTCTCAGGCGTTGGAGCCATTATGCCGGGCACGACGTGCCTGTCAAGCGGCGTGTTGTACCTGGCTTTTCTCGTGGGTCGTTTGGTTGGAATGTACGCCCAGGGGCCGTCAGAGGGCTGACGTAGGTCGGAGGTTGTCGCTCGTTGTCCTAGAGGAGGAGAAGCGGTGAAAGGCAAGATCGTAGCAGCTCTGTTGTTAGCGACCGGCATGTCATTCGTGATCCCGACGGGCTTGGACGCGCAGCGGCAGTCGCGCGGCCAGGCTCTCGCGGATCTGAGAGGACTGAGCGACGATTTCCAGGCCCTGTCGGAACGGGTTAGCCAGGCCATCGTGCAAATCATGGCTTCAGGCTACCAGCCGCTGCAGCAGGGGGACGCGCCCGGTACAGGCTTGTTGACACGAAGGCGAGTCGGCGGGTCAGGCGTGGTCCTCGACCCGAACGGCTACATCGTCACGAACCTGCACGTGATAGAGGGTGCCGGCCGCATCCGCGTCAGGTTGCCGGTGCCGGCCACAGAGGCGGCACCCGGCCAGTCCGCCCTCAAGCCGGTAGGAAAGGTGGTCGGTGCGCAGATCGTTGGCGTCGACCGCGAGACGGACCTTGCCGTGCTGAAGGTCGGCGAGACGGGACTGGCTCATCTGGATCTGGCTGACTCGGACGACGTCGGGATGGGGCAGCTGGTCTTCGCCTTCGGCAGCCCGCTGGGTCTGGAGAACTCCGTCACGATGGGCGTCGTGAGTGCCGAGGCCAGGCAGCTGAGGCCGGGAGACCCGATGATCTACATCCAAACTGATGCGCCCATCAATCCCGGCAACAGCGGCGGCCCGCTGGTGGACGCAAACGGAGACGTCATAGGAATAAACACGCTCATCCTCTCGCAGTCGGGAGGTAGCGAGGGCATCGGCTTCGCGGCGCCGAGCAACATCGTTCGGAACGTCTATCAGCAGATCAAGATGAGCGGCTATGTGCGCCGGGGAATAATCGGCGTCAATGCTCAGACGATCACGCCGACGCTTGCAACGGGCCTCGAGCTCTCACGTGACTGGGGCGTCGTGCTGGGCGACGTCTATCCGGGCGGCCCCGCGTTCGAGGCGGGCCTGCGTATCGGTGACATCGTTCTGACCTTGGACGGGAAGACGATGGAGAACGGCAGGCAGTTCGATGTCAACGTGTATCAGCGCCCGATCGGTACGACCGTCAGCCTCGAGGTACTGCGAGGGTCGGACACGTTCACCTTTCAGGTGACGGCCTACGAGCGGCCGGATGATGTCAGCCGCTTCTCGCTTCTCGTGACGCCTGAAGAGAACTTGATCCCGCGACTTGGGATCTTGGGCCTGGACCTGACGCCGCAGGCAGCGGCCCTGTTGCCGGGACTGCGGTCCGAGTCCGGTATCGTAGTCGCAGCTCGGTCGCCCGACGCTACCTACGGTGCGGTGGCGCTGGCGCCGGGCGATGTGATCCGCTCGGTGAACGGACGGCCGATAACCAGTCTGGCGCAGTTCAGATCCGCGGTGGATCAGATGCAGGTGGGGCAGCCAGTCGTGCTTCAAGTGGAACGACGTCGTCAGCTCCAGTTCATGGCGTTCGAGCTCGAATAGGGTCCTCAACATCCGGGAGGTCACGATGGAACAGGTCAGCCTCGTGTCGTTGTGGTTACCGATCTTGCTCTCGGCAGTGATCGTATTCTTCGCGGCATTCGTCGCGTGGACGGTGCTGCCGCATCATCGCTCGGACTGGGTACGAATACCGAACGAAGATTCGCTGCTGCAGACGATAAGGGACCTGGGCCTCGGGCGTGGCCAGTACGTATTCCCCAACGCGATGACAGCGGAGGGCGCGAAGGAGCCGGATGCGCAGGCGAAGCTGAAGGAAGGCCCGGTGGGCTCGTTGATCATCCGCGATGCCCCCAACATGGGTAAGAGTCTGGCGTTCTACTTCCTGTTCACTCTGGCTGTCTCCTTCATGGTCGCGTACCTCGGTCACGCAAGCATCGCCCCGGGCGCCGAGTACAGGCACGTCTTCCGCGTGCTGGGAACGATCGCCTTTCTGGCTTACAGCGCAGCCGAGATCCCGGCGGCCATCTGGTTCGGGCACAGCTGGAGCGGCGTCTGGAAGAGCGTGATCGACGGGCTCGTCTTCGGGCTGCTCACGGGCGGCGTATTCGGCTGGCTGTGGCCCGGTTAGGTCGCGCCGGCACCATCTGTCGGAGCGGGGTGGGGCTCCTACGAGCGAAATTTGGAGCGCCCAGGCC
>JBDHHL010000300.1:0-5875 GCA_039589375.1 Gemmatimonadota bacterium
GTCCTTGCGCCAGCCATACCTGGAGCCGTGCCGCGGTGCCCAATTCTCGGTGAGCCTCCTGACGCGACTCGTCCATCAGTTCCTCGGCGAACCGCTCCGCCAACCCGGGTTGATGTACCACAAGTAGGCGAATCACGGCGGCGACGATGGGCAGGGGTCGGTCCGCCAGCTCTGAGAGGATCGAGTCTTGCTCCGACTCTGGGGCCAGCAGAGTCTCCAGCGATGCTATTGCTGCCTGAACGACCACACTGGAAGAGTCAACAGCCCGGAGGTTTTCCAGCGCGATCCGCACCTCGCTTGGTGTCTCCGAGAGCAGAGCTAAGCGCGCTCGGGCGGTTCGCGCCAGGATCGACGCAGAGTCTACTCTCAACAACCTGTCGAAGCTGCCGACGATCTCCTCGGTGCTCTTGTTCAGTTGCCAGCCGTCTCGGAAGTGAGTGAACGCGATGCCGTGAAGCGCGTCGACGTCAAGAGAATCGATGCTGAGGATGCGCTCGAACAAGAAAGCCGCTCGCGCGCCGTCGGTATCGTCAAGCGCCCTGAACGCCTCGATCTGCATTCGATTCCGTGGCGTGAGCCGATCTCGGTAGGCCATCGCGCGGTCGATGATCGGGCGTATGCCGAAAAAGCCTTGCGCGTTCAGACGGAGGATCCGCTCGCGGATCTTGAAATGCTCCAGGTAAGCCAGGGCGAAAGTCGAGTCCAGTGCGATCGCCTGCTCGATCAACGCTTCCGCCTCGTCAAGCAGTCCACGTCTCGCCAGGCTCTTCGCTTCCAGGTACCCCTTGAGAGCTTCCGCGTTGTCAGTGGCGTGGCGCTCGATCAATGGCACGGTGGGAAGCTGCTCGCGTTCCCAGATGTCGGCCAACAGATCGATGGCAAGGCGGCTAACTGCCGCGCCGAGGCTGTCCGCCGGTGCCGTGGCCTTCACAGTGGACATCACATCGCCGGTCACCGCGTGGTACACGCGGGCCGTCACGTCCAAATTGGCCCCGGCGACGACGACGTTGCCGGTGACATAGCGGCGGGCGCCGGCCTTACGGCTCAATCGAAGGGCTTCGTCAGTTTCCGGCGCTAGCGCTGTGGCCCCTCGCTCGGGCCGCAGGTCGTTCCACACGGCCGACGGATCGGACACTCGGATTCCCGGGGTGCCGTCGAGCGTCACGCTCAGCAGGTCGGCCAACCCCTCTCCATATCCAGCTGCTTCGACGCCACTCCCCCGAAATGGGAAGACGGCCATCGAGATGCGACGGTCGGTAGCTGGCTTCTCATGCCCGGCGGCCCAGGCGGTCCAGAGCACGAAGAAGAAGACGGAGAACAACACGGTGGAGCCCGCCCCCGCCAGGACAACCGTTCGACGCCCCACTCGTCTGTAGCTGCGTGCGAGGGCCGGCTCCAAGACGTCCGGTACGCCCGGGACATCCCCGAACTCGCCCTCGCCGGCTTGCTCCACGGCGCGGGCCGTGAGCTCGTACCAGTGGGCCAGCGGGACCGCGGCCACGGCGCCGAGGCCAAGCAGCACGGCCGTGGCTCTAACCACGGTTACCGGCAAGTCGAAGGTGTCGACGGTGAGCCCCACGGCCTCGTAGATGATCCAGGCTGCGCCGAGATAGAAAACCAGCGACTCCAGTTCGCGGCGGTGGCGCAATCGATCGAGCCTGCGCATGAGGCGGACCGACCAGCGTTCGTTCGGACTGGACATCTCGATTCCTCTACCGGGCACTACGGGCGGAGCGGCATGACGCGAGCCACATCCGATGTAAGGAGCAACGGTGTATATAATGGATCGCCGCGGCCGGCCGCCAGTCGTATGTTTAGCGGATCCTTGACAGGCCGATTCGGCCGGCATGTAATTAGATACTCTCTAACTTCCACTTTCGCTGTAGCAGCGGGCGACGATCACAAGTTTCCAACGAGAACACGGTCCAGGTGTCAGATGACATATCGGGATAGGTTAGAGCAGTACTCCAAGAATAGAATCGCGCAAGCGGACAGCGTCTCCCGTTGGGTGATCGTTCGCGATCTGTTGCTCTTTCAGCTCAAGCTCTTCCTGGACGGAGTCATCGACGTGACGCTGGCGCCGCTGTCCATCGGAGCCGCCATAGTCGAAATATTGTTTGGCGGCGAGCGACGTGGCCGCCTCTTCTACGCGATTCTCCGTTTCGGCGAAAGGGCCGATCTCTGGCTGAACTTGTACAGCGCCTCGCGACGGGCGGATACGGACGGGCTGTTCGGCGGAAGCAAGGCCGGAAGCGATACCCTGCTTGGCGAAATCGAACAGCGGATCAGGGGTGGAGACGAGCCGCGCCATCGGCGGAAGAACTAGAGGCGTGGTTCTTCGGCTCGGCCGAGGGGCGACGGATCCGGAGAACCGGTCACCCGAGTGACCAAGCCAAAAGCGATGCTGGTCTCATTGACTGGCAGCAGGACGGGCTATAGGCTGTCTACGAATCCTTGAGCTGAGTCCCATCCGTCAGTTGTCATGTCCGTCTCTCTTCTTGAGCGACTGAAGGTCGCGTTAGCCGATCATTACGAGATCGAGCGAGAGCTCGGTACGGGCGGGATGGGCACGGTGTTTCTGGCCCGCGATGTCACGCTCGAGCGGTCCGTGGCGATCAAGATGCTACGCCCCGAGCTGGCCACCGCCGTCGCGGCCGAGCGGTTCGTCCGAGAGGCGCGAATCCTTGCCAAGCTGAGCCATCCGAACGTCGTCCCTATCCACGATGCCGGCGAGGTCGACGGTCTCTTCTACTATGTCATGGATTGCATCCAGGGTGAGACCCTGGACGAACGTCTCGAGCGCGGTCCGCTGCAGGAAGACGATGTGGTGCGCTTGGGACGTGACCTCCTGGCGGCGCTCGAGGCTGCTCACGGGACGGGCGTCATTCACCGGGATGTTAAACCCAGCAACGTATTCTTGGTCGAAGGACGCGCCTTGCTCGGTGACTTCGGCGTGGCCAAGCCAGTCGAGGAGGGCCAGAAGGGACTGACCACGCCAGGTCGGCAGCCCGGCACGCCCGACTACATGGCGCCGGAACAGATAGGCGGACAGGTCACGCCACGCACGGACCTCTACGCAGTGGGCATGGTGCTGTTCGAGGCGGCTACCGGGAAGCGCTGGTCCGTGCTGAAGCGAACCGATGACGCGGATTGGACGGGCGTGCCCGGCAGGCTCGCTCGCGTATTGCAGCGGGCGCTGGCTTGGTCGCCTGAGGAGCGCTGGGAGGACGCGCCGACGTTTCGCAGAGCGCTGCTGCAGAAGGCCGGTAGGCGTGGGCGAGCTGCAACCTTGAGGAACCGGGTGATCGCCGGGGCGATAGCGATCGCTGTTGTGGCCGCCGGCTACATAGCCCTGAGGCTATTGCCTCCGCAGCCCTTGGTCGTCGAGCGCGATCTGGCGGTGCTCCCCGTCGAGATCCGGGGCGGATTGTCGGAGCAGTGGGATGGGGCCGACCTGGCTCGGCTTGTCACCACAACGCTCGAGAGCGCTCCAGACGTTAGTATCGTCAATCCGGCCGAGTCTTTCGCTTGGTGGGATTCTGCAGTCAGCACCGCCGGACCGCCTGCTGTAGAACAGGCCGCGAGCAGGCTTCGAGCCAGGTACGCTGCCCGTGCCACGCTGGCGGCCGAAGGCGATTCCCTGAACCTTCGGTTGGATGTCTTCGATCGTCGGGGCAGACCGCTTCCCGGCTTGCAGCGGGCGAGCTTTGGGATGGTCGGTCTGCTCGAGGTGAGCGATTCGATCAGCCTGCGGCTGTTGCAGACGCTCCTTGGTCAGGACCTGCCGGAGGTCGCGCGACTGACCTCCGATGTCGACGCGGCGATCCAGTTCCTCTACGGCGAGAAAGCCTTCGAGCGTGGTGCTTGGCTTCCCGCGTTCGAGTACTACGAAGCGGCGGTAGCGCTCGACTCGTCGTTCGCGCTGGCATGGTGGCATCTGGCCAACGCCTGGCGCTGGTTGGCGCAGAAGGGCCCGTACCCGTACGACTTTCGACATGTATTCGAACAGTATGCCGCCGACCTCGGATCGGTGGATAGCATGCTCATGGCGGCACAGCTCACCCAAGCAGGTGAAGAACGGTTCCTCAAATACAGGCAGGCCAGTGAGCGCGATCCCCTGAACTACTTCGCCGCCTATCTGTTGGGCGAGGAGATGTTCAATCGGGGCGCGCTGTGGGGTCGGCCTTTGGAGGATGCCGTTGACGTCCTCGAGACGGTTGTAGAGTTGAACCCGCTTTGGGCATCGGCGCATGTGCACCTGATCTGGGCGAACATTCGCTTGGGTGACGACTCGGCAGCCGCTGCTGCCTTCGATCGGCTACCAGAAATCGCTGCGGACCCGAAAGAAGGGTGGATGTACCCTCCCGAACTTCTGTACCAGGCCTTCCACGAGCGCTTCGATCCCCAGGTGGCGGCCCAGCGTCGCGAGGAGCTATTCGCCGACTCCACGTTCGGGTCGTCCGAAGAACTGTCGTGGCAGGGTCGGCTTGGAGGCGCATTCGATCTGCCTTTCGCGCAAGTAGAGTTCGGGGCGGAACTCGTCGAGAGCGCCGCCGGTCCGTTCCGGGCGGCTGGGCACATGACCCGCGGACTGGGTTACGCGGCCTCGGGGCGCGCGGCGGCGTTGGCCGACTTCGATTCCGCCGCAGCTATCTTCGACAACGACGAAGCGAGGCTGGTAGCCGCTCAAATGCGGGTGCTGCCGCATGCGTTGGGCATTCCGCTGGGCTCTGCGGAAGAGCGCTCAAGGGGACGGCAGGCGCTGGAGTCTCTCGTTGCCAGCGACGCAGCGGGCGCGAGGGCGGCGTGGGCATTGGCGATGGATGCCTACGCCTCAGACGATGCCGCTTCCGCGCGTCGTTGGGCGCGCCACGCGACCGAAGATGCCGCCCTCACGCAGTTGCTGCAGGCGATGGAGGAGGCCAGCGGCGGACGGTACGACGATGCCCTGGCGCTCTCTGAGCCTTTGTTGGCAATCCAAGGAACGGCCATCCCTCTGCGCGGGACACCGACACCCTCACCGCCGCTCAGCGATGCTTTCCTGCGTGCCGCCCTCCACTTGAAGCGGGGAGAATGGTACGTAGCGCTGGGCGACACCGTAGCAGCGGAACGCGAGTGGCTGTGGTACGAGGCGGTGGATATCGACGGGCTCCCCACCGTCGAGCTGCCATTACCCGGAGAGATCGATTGGGCCCTCGGTAACTACGGTCGATACCTACGCGGAAGAAGCGAACTGCAGCGCGGCGAGTTCGATGCGGCGTGTCGGCATCTTGGCAGGGCTGCCGAGGTGTGGTCCGGGTCCGATCCGGAATTCGCGGAGCTTCTACAGGAAGCCCGCCGGGGGGCGGCGAGTGCCTGCGGAAACGGTGAGTAACGATCTAGGCAGCGCCACGGATGGCGTGCGCGGCGTGGCTGTCTTCGTTCTCGGCTACGCACTTGTGGATCTGTTGCCCATAGTATTGCCGGGTCAGCCGCGGGTCCTGGGGCTGCCGCTGCGCGACGCGGCGGACGCGGCGCTCATCTTCCTGCTGGTTTTCCTCTACGTAGAGCTGGCGAACCATGCGCGAGTTCTGCAGAGGCGTTGGGCGCGGGCGGTATTCGCGCTGGCACTGTTGCTAATGGTTCAAGGTCACGCCATCCACCTCGCCGCGAACGCCATCGCGGCTGCCGTTGATCCGGAAGTCGAGGGCTGGACTCTCATCTACTTCCTCGACGAGCACTGGGGACACACGGAACTCCACTTCTCCTTCCTTCTCTTGGCCGCCCTATTCATTGGGCGCGCTTCTGGAGAGGGAGATGTCGGCTCGCTGTCGCGTGCGGATAACGTCAGCCTGTGGGCGCTGGCGCTCGTCTACGGCCTCCTCCTCGCTGGCGC
>JBDHHL010000301.1:0-5855 GCA_039589375.1 Gemmatimonadota bacterium
GGACATGCCCACGACTTGGTTCGTTTCAAGCCCTAAGGCAGACAGGGCCCCGCCCATCGAGGATGTGAAGCGAAGCTCCCGATCGACAGTCCAGAGGATGCCCGGCATTTGCTCGAGCAATAGTCGCAGACGTTCCCTGTCGTGAAGCGAGCCGTCGAAAAGCCGGTGCTCAGTCATGTCGTTTCCAACCGCCGGATGTTCTCCGTTCGAGAGCGTCGTTACCTGGACATGCGGTCGCCGGTGGGACAGGGACGCAGCGATTCCCGGCTACGTGCGGATTGAGAACGTGCTACTGGGGAGGGCCACCTCGGTTCCTCACACTACTTTCCGCAGCCAATATGTCTACTAAGTCGAAATAAGGCAACCGGATAGCCGAGCGCGGCAACCGGTGCCGAAGTTGGGGCGAGCGAGGAATGGTTACACCCGGTTCACTGGTTGTCCAGCAGGTGGGACACCACCGACAGGAGTTGCTCGAAACGCGTGAGCCGACCGTCCGAGCGCGCCTCGTCAAACCGGTCATCTCCCAATTCCGCTCTCAATCCGTTCCGCGTCCGCTCATGCTCGACGCGCCTTCCGAGTGGGATCGGGGCACCGATCGCATCGCGCAGCGCTTCAGCGGCGCCCAGCAGCCGGGTAGCGGACTCGGAAGCCCCGCGTTCCCACAAGACCAGTCCAAGGCTCTCGAGGCTTTCGGCTGTGCCTAGCCGGTCAGCCAGCCGGTGGCGAATCTCCAGGCTTTCACGCAACAGATCGAGAGCGCGCTGATCTTCGCCGCGCCCGTGGGCCACGCGCCCGAGACCGCATTGCGCGACCGCTGTTCCCCACGCGCCGTCAATCTCCCTCCAGCCTGTCAGCCCTTCTGCCAGCAGCGCCGAGGCCCCGTCGAGCTCTCCTCGCTCGAGCTCGATTTCACCCATCCACGTCAACGCCCAATACAGAACCGACTTGTTGCTGCCCTCGCGCCAAAGTGATCGCCCCTCTGACAGTATCTCCAGGGCGCGTTCATGCTCGCCGATATCGTGCGCGATCCGTCCGCGCACGTTCAACATCCAGGCCGTGAGCGTCTTGTCGTCCACCACATCGAGGACCGACTTAGCCTCGTCCAGGTAGGCCGTCGCCTTTTCGTAGTTGCCCGCGGTCCTTTCCGCAAAGGCGAGATTGCACAGCGCGAAGGCCGCTCCCCGATGGTCGCCGATCTCGCGCCTGACGGCCAGGCTCTGCTCATGATGCGCCCGCGCGGCCTCCTGCTCTCCGCGATAGATCGCGACCCAGCCGAGGTTGTTGAACGCGAGGGCGAGCCCCCTCCGTTCGTCCAGCTCGCGGCACAGGTCGAGCGCCTCTCGCGAGAGCGAATCCCCGGTCTCGAAGTCGCACAACTCGCAGGCCACCCACGCCAGGTTGTTGAGAACAGCGGCCCTGCCCCGCTTGTCGCCGATAGCGCGGAACAGAGCGAGACTCTCCTCCAAGACAGCGCGGGCCTCGTGATTGTCTCCCTGGTTGTGGGCCAGTGTTCCCAAACCGTTCAAGGCCCGCGCACGAGCGAGGCCGTCATTTCCGTCGCCCCGAATCGAAAGCAGGCGTTCCAGGCGCTGGCGCCCCTCGTTCATGTGGCCGCGCACGAGCCAGAAACGCCACAGCGCCGCTCCCAACCGCAGTCCCGTATCAGCATCGCCTTCCTCCTCCGCCCACGAGATCGCGGCCCGCAGATTGTCGTGTTCCAACTCCAGTCGGTCGAGCCAGGCCGCCTGTTCCGAGCCGATGAGTTCGGGCTCGGAAGTCTCGGCCAGCTCGAGGAAATAAGCGGCGTGGGCCCTGCTGGCGTCATCGAGCTCACCCGCCAGCGCCAGGCACTCGATCCCGTAGGCTCTTATGGTTTCCAACATCGGGAACCGAGGCTGGCCGTCGGGCGCTTCTTCCTGGCGCAGCAGGCTGTGGTCGACAAGGGCGGAGAGCTCGTCGAGGACATCGAGTTCCCCTCCAGCGAGACACACGGTCTCTGCCGCATCCAGCGTGCAGCCGCCGACGAAGACCGAAAGCCAGCGGAAGGCCCGCCGTTCCTGCTCGTCCAACAGTTCATAGCTCCAGGCCATCGCCTGCCGCAGAGTCTGATGGCGCGGCGGCCGATCGCGCGGGCCGCCTTTCAGCAGATCCAGACGAGAACCCAACCGCGCGAGCATAGCTTGCGGCGTGAGCAACTTGATGCGCGCCGCGGCCAGTTCGATGGTCAGCGGCAGGCCGTCCAACCTCGTGCACAGTTCCACTACCGCGCCCGCATTCTCCCGCGTGAGCGAGAACCCGGGCTTGGCCGCCCGGGCCCGCTCTATGAAGAGCGCGACCGCCGAATAGTCGGCGAGCGTATCGATCTCGCGAGACTGTCTGATGTCGGGAGGCAGAGCGAGCGGAGGCACAGCGTACTCGTGTTCACCGCTCAGTCGCAGGGCGATGCGGCTGGTGACCAACGCCTTCAGCTTTTGGCAGTGCTCCAGCAACTCGGCCACGATCGGTGACGCGTGCATCACCTGCTCGAAGTTGTCGAGGACGAGCAGCAGGCTGCGCTCCCTCAGCAGAATCTTCAACTGCTCGATGACCGACATACCGGGGGCTTCTGCAACGCCGAGGGCTTGCGCGATGGCGGACCCGACTAGCTGGGAGTCCGACACCGGCGACAATGGAACGAAACAGGCGCCGTTCGCGAATTCCCCTGCCAGCGTATCCGCGACACGTAAACTCAGGCGGGTCTTGCCCGTGCCGCCCGGACCGGTGAGGGTGACCAGCCGCGAGCCGGACAGCAGTTCTCTGACCTCGGCGATCTCACTCTCGCGCCCAACGAAGCTCGACAGCGGCGCAGGCAGTCTTCCCAGCGTGCCCCCAAGTCGCTCCGAGAGCTGCGACATGGCACCCGCAGCGACGCCCGCGGACCTGAACAGGGTGAGGTGATCGATAAGCGGGCGCGCCCCCTGATACCGTTCGGCCGGGGACTTCGCGAGCAGCTTCTGAACGATGCCGTTCAGGGCTTCGGGGACCTCGGCGCGAAGACTGCTGACGGAGTCCGGCTGCTCACGCACGATCGCCCGCAGCACCGCTGCCTTGTCGCCAGCGAAGGGACGCCGCGCTGTCAGCATCTCATACAAGACGACCCCGAGCGACCACAGGTCGGCCAACCGGCCGCTGTCCTCGCCCAGCAACTGTTCCGGCGCCATGTATGCCGGCGTGCCCATGATCATCCCCGGCTGCGTCAGCGCGTCGCTGCCTTCCAGCTTGGCCACTCCGAAATCGAGGATCTTGGCGTGGCCGCGAGAGGTCAAGACGATGTTCGCGGGCTTGATGTCCCGATGGACGATCCCCGCCTCGTGAGCGCGCTCGAGCCCATCCGCCACCTGTACCGCAACCTCGACGCACTCTTCCACGGGCAGCGGTCCTCGTGCTATCCTCTCGGCCAGCGTCTCGCCTTCGTAGTAGGCCATCGCGATGAATAGCCTACCGTCGCTTGCTTCACCGATGTCGTAGATCGTGCAGATGCTTGGGTGGTCCAGCGCAGACGCGGCCCGAGCTTCCGCCATGAAACGGGACTTGGCCTGATCGTCTGCTCGCAGGCCCGGTGGCAGGAACTTCAGGGCCGCGAACCGGTCGAGCTTGGGGTCGTGCGCTTTGTACACGACACCCATGCCGCCGCGTCCCAGCTCGTGCAGAAGACGGTAACGGCCGACCGCAGGGTCCTGAACGTCACCTACCCGGCCCGTGACTTCTCCAATAGCGGCGGCCCTAAAGGTATCGATCGATCGGTCGAGAATACCGTCGGCCATCTCGTGCGCGGACAGCAAGTCCTCGACCTCTTTGCGAACACCCGCCGCGTCCGGGCAAGCTTCTGACAGCCACGCCTTTCGTTCGGCCCTTGGCTGGCCAAGCGCGGCCTCGAAAAGCTTGAAGACACGGCGGAAGTCCACTGCTACGGCTCTCTCGGGTTTGGGTACAGCTCTTTGTACAGCCAGGCCCTGGCCTTGACCCAATCCCGTTGAACGGTACGGGTCGTCATTCCTAGGGCTTCAGCGATCTCTTCCTCGGTCATCCCGCCGAAGAACCGGTACTCCACCACCTGACGTAGACGCTCATCCAGCTGGTCGAGTCGTTCCAGCGCGTCGTCCAGAGCCAGCACTTCCTCCGCAGGCATCTCCGCGGGAAGCTCGCCAGGTTCCAGCGTCGTTTGCTGCCACGAACCACCTCGCTTCTGGGCACTGCGCCTACGAGCGTGGTCAACAAGTATTTGACGCATGGCCCGCGACGCGATGCCGAAGAAATGGACTCGGTCCTTCCACTCGACCTGAGTCTGATCCACCAGCTTCAGGTAGGCCTCGTGTACGAGCCCCGTGGTGTTGAGCGTGTGGCCCTCCCGTTCCTTGCGCATTTGCCGCTGCGCCACACGCTTCAGCTCGTCATAAACGGCTGCCAGCAATCGATCGAAGGCGCCGCGATCGCCACACCGAACGTCCGCTAGAAGTTGTGTCACATCTCCAGGTGTATGTCCTTTATTATCTTTCATTTACACTATTCGCCCTCTATGCATGCGAGAGCGATTGCAGCGGCGGGCGATAAGCTGAACGCTCCTGCTCCCAGACGAACAATGTGGGCGAGCCGAGCAGCACGGCGCAAACGCTCTACAGGTCGAAGCTCCCCTGCGTCACATATCCACGACCAGGGTGTCGTGGGCAAAGGAGATGCATCGTCCCTCAGCTCGGAACCGCTCACCGAGCCGCTCCAGCTCAGCGTAAGTAAGCTGATCCGGTTCTTCGATATGCGTCATTATCACGCGCGCTGCTTTGAGCCGCTCGACGATCTTCAAGGTCTGGTTGAACGTCGCCTCAGTCTTCAGTACCCGGTGGTTCTCATTGATTCGACGCTCGCCCGTGAAAGGGTCGAATTCCAAGATCCCCATCGGAACGACCGCCAAGTCCAGCCCCTGCACCTCCCGAGGCGGGTCCCACCCCAACAGCTCGTCCGGTGCGACGAACAGACGCTTGTCGCGTTCCTGCAGAAGGAAGGCAAAGGCGTAACGCTCGGACAGGCGTACCGGGGTCACCACGACCCCGTTGAGCTCAACTGAATCGCCAAGCGGCACCTCGATCAGCCGCACCAGTCCCCTACGCTCGAAGAAGACGAGATGCTCCCACGTCCCAAGCCGTGCCTTGAAGTCCGCGGCGACCCGCTCCGGGAGATAGATGTCGGTGCAGCGGTGCCGGGGCGGCCATCCCCTCCAATCCCTGTTCGTTTCCCAAACCCGCCGTCCCATCACGTGATCGGGGTGCCAGTGAGAATAGAAGCAGGCGTCGATTCTCCCTACCGTCGAGCGGTCGAGCTGGAGCTTGATCTCCTCGGGCGTATCGATCAGTGCGTTTGGCCCGTGCACGAACACGCTCGGACCCATCCGACTGTAGGGCGGTCCTTTCTCGCGCGCCTCCGCGCATACACGACACTGACACCCGGGCTTTGGGGTCGTGACCGCACCTCCGGTTCCAAGAAACTCGACCCGCACTTCTAATCCCCCTGCTTTTGAATAACGAACATCGAATGTCGAATATCGAATGTCGAAACGAATGTCGAGATGTTCAAGGTGTTACATTTCGTCATTCTGCATTGGGTGTTCGCTGTTGGATATTCGAGGCGGTGTTCGGTGTAGGATATTCGCTTCAACACTTGGGCTTCGACCATGGAATGAATTCGGCCTCAGAAAACGGGCCAGCGCGCTCGAGTCGCGAGCGGCGGCGGATCGCGACACACGGCACCGCGATTCCCTCTACTCTACGATTCTCAGCCAGATGATGCGCGCGTGATGATCCGAAAAGTAGCTGTCGTCGATGCGT
>JBDHHL010000302.1:0-5828 GCA_039589375.1 Gemmatimonadota bacterium
TTGCTCCCCGGCCCCGCGGACTTCTGGCTGGTCATAGCTATGATGCTCGTGGGAGCGGGGGCGGGATACGGTGTGTGCGGCCCCGCGCTGCAGCGTGCTGAGGCGATCCTGGACCTTGAGAGCGTGGACGGCAAGCCGGTTCGCCTATTCGGCGTGCTGGAATGGGTCGTCGAGAACGGTAGGGAGATTCCCCTCACCGATGACGTGGTCGTGGCGTACGAAGACGGCACCTGTCAGGTCTTGGCGCCTCCTCCCACCGAAGGCGGATCCGCGTCGGTCGTCACGGTTGCCGGTCGGAGGGCGGACGAAAGCACGGTGATCCGCAACGGCGACCGGCTCGAGGTGGACGGATGGTGCCTCAGATTCCGTCGCCGCAGGAGTGCTGCCGCATGAGGAGCCTGCTCCTGTGCACAACGCTGTGCGCCGCGCTGCTGGCTGGCGGCGATCTCTCGGCGCAGCAAGACGCCTCTGGTCTCTTCGCGCGTCTTGTCAGATGCGTCCCGGAGGCCGGGGCGGCATGCCTCCAGATCGATGTGACCCTTCGTCCGGAGGAAGCGGCGCGCTATGCCGGTCTCGCGGGCGACGCCGGGAATTGGACCGGATCGGTGGGTACGGACCAGCTGCCGCCGCCTGTCGTTACCGTTCCCGCCCATTCGAACCTGCAGCTCAGGATGCTCATCCTGGTGGACGTGAGCGGGAGCATGGCCGGGAGCGGTCTCGAGGTCACGCGCTCGGCCCTGCGGTCGTTCCTGTTCGATCTGCCAGATTCGGTGCGTGTCGGAATCGCTCCTTTTCAGAGCCGGCAGGTGATGCAACGCATCCAGAGCGTGGCCTTTGTCTCTCGCGACTCCGCATTCCAACAGCTGGAGTCCCTTCCGGAACCGGCCGGGAACACGGCCCTCTACAGCGCCGCGGCGCTCGGTGTAGAGACGCTGGCGGCGGAACTCGACGGACTCGGCGCCGATGCTTGGGGTGGACTGTTATTGATCACCGACGGTGTAAACGACGTCGGGAACACTGGGGACGATGCGGGGCTGCTGGCAGGCTCGGACGGTCGGGAGATCGCCAAGGATGCCCTGGCTAGTGACGACATCCAGCCGTGGCTCGTGGGCATCGGTGCCAATGTGAGCGCCGCCGAGCTGACCGCGCTCGCTGGCCCCGGCGGAATCACGATGCTCGCCGGCACGGACCCGTTGGAGCTTGGCAGGGCGTTCGCCGCCATTCAAGCCTGGCTACTCACAGAGCGGGAGTTCCTCTTCGTCCTGCCCACGGGTGCCCGGACGCGACTTGCCGGTCGGGAGACACCGGTCGAACTTCGTTTCCGTTCGGCAGACGGCGGCGTCGAGGAGGTCGTACGGACGTCTCGCTACCGCCCGCCGGCCTTCGCGCTTCCGGCCTTCGAGGGGGTCGGCGACGCCTCGGGATTGGCGGAGTCCCTGATCGCGAGCCCGCCAGGCGCGCTCTTGGCCATCGACCCGCGCTGGCCGCTGCTGCTGTTCTTCGCCGCGCTGTGGCTGATCCTCTGGGTGGCGGTGCCGCGCGTCCTGTGGCCCATCGAAGTGGCGGAGGGGGCTGCGCGGGAGAACCGCAAGGCGGCCGCGGCGGCGGAGGCTGAGGAGGTGTCCGGCCTCGGTACCGGGCTTCGGATCGACGTGGAGGAGGCTCCGCCGCGGAGTCCGGCGGATGTAACGGGCGAATTCCGCGCGGTGCGGAGATGAGAGGAGACATGTGCGAGCGCGCGCCGCCATGGGAAGGGCACCGACGAACAGCGTGCGGGCGGCAGGGTGTCCCCGCGCCCAACCTGGGACCACGAATCCTGATGTAAGGAGAGTCAGCGATGCCTGTAATACGCGTGCAGAGAAGCGGCGTCAGACCCGCCCCGCGGGAGGTGCCGACGGACACGACGGCCGCGGTCATGCCGATGACGCTGGACCGGGTCGGTGAGGAGGCGCCCGAGGACGAAGCGCCGACAAAAGTGAGCGACCTCAAGGAGGCCTTCGACACGTTCAAGCCGGCGATCGACTTCAAGACGAACGTGGGTGAGGAGGGCACGGAGTTCGTCGCCGAACTCGAGTTCAAGAGCCTCAAGGACTTCGATCCCAAGCAGATTCGCACCCGGACGCCGGGCAAGCGAAACGATCTGGCCGATCTGCAGAGCCAGATAGACCTGCTACATCGGATGCGCGAGCGCTTCACGTTGCTGGCGGTCAAGCGGGCCTGGCAGAGTGAGGACCAGCGGAAGGAGATCATCGCTGCAATCGCTGAGCTGCAGGAACAGCTGCGGCGCATCGCCGAGGGAGGTGAAGCATGACCGACGAAAAGGTGAAGGTGCGCACCGCCCAGGACATCATCGGTGATCGCAAAGCCGCTAAGGCGATCGAGGAGATCTTCAACGTCATTCATCCGGCACCCCCGAAGACTCAGCTGGTTGAGATATTCACGCCGGAGACCGCGGGCCAGTTCCTGACCCGCGTCGCCGACTTTTCCGCGCTGCTGACGGAGGAGGACTCGTACGAGCAGGCGTTGAAGAAACTGGACGAGGCCATCGCCCACGCCGAGGGTATCCGGGATCAGGTCCTGGCAGAGCTGTTCGAGAAGGTTCGACCGCTCGAGCAGAGCTACCGGGAGCTTGCTTTGTTCTTTGACAATGCCGAGGTGCAGGACAACGTGCAGCGGCCGCCGGTCGAATTCTACATCTTCAATGCCGACACGAAAGCCATCGTGAGCGATGCGGACAGCTCTACGATCATCGCGGTGGACGAGTTCATCCAGAGTCGGAACGACAGCTTCAACTTCCGCCAGTACATCTGTAACCTCGTCGTGCCGGGCTACGTGCCCGACAACGTCCGCACGAAGTTCGAGGACATCGCGAACAAGTGGGGCATGCTGCTCATCGGCGACCTCCGTGACGAGCAGAGCTTCCGGGCGTTGCGAGACCAGTTCCGGACCGACGGCGGCGCCTACGAATTCCTCAAGCGCCCCGAAGATCGTGCTGCGTCGGACGTGGTCGTTGCCGGGTGGGTGAAGACGCGGGACGCGCACTGGTTCGAGAAGGACGACGGCGAAGGCGCGGATCTCTTCGCCCCGGCATCCATGGTCTTTGCCGGCGCCTTGGCCCGAACCGACCGCACCACGGGTGGCGGGATCGCTCAGGGTCCGGTCGGCATGATCTTCGGCAAGATCGCGGGCGTGGAGAAGGCGAGGATCGAGCCCACGATCTCGCAGATGGAACATCTCTCGATGGAGCGGCAGGTCGTGTCCATCATTCGCAACGAGGACAACGATCTCTGCTTCGTGGGCAGCCGTACGCAGGCCGAGGATCCGAACGGGGTACTCAAGTTCTTTACGTCGTACAGGGTTTTGCGGTACCTCGAGCGACGCATCGCCGTCTACCTGCGCCGCGTAGCCGAGCAGCGTTTGACGCGCGACCTGGTGAAGGAGCAGGTCCGGAACCCGGTCGAGGATTTCCTCGATGGCGAGAAGAAGAAGGGCACGCTGTACGACTTCACGATCGACATCGACATGGACGAGGACAAGTTCGCCCAGGGCGTGCTCGACATCGATCTGGAAGTGTTGCCCGTCGGGCCGGCCGAGACGTTCCAGCTGAAGATCGACACGCCGGACTTCAAGAAGGAGGGCAAGGAGTAGCAGGATGAATGGCGACGACTCTGACCGGACTCCCCCGCAGCCGCCTGACAAGGAGCGGGGAGTACACGTGTCGCGCGATGCGCCGGGAGCGGAAGGAACGGGCGGACGCAAGAAGTCAAAGCTCGGATTCCACGTCCAGGCGCAGCGCCGCGCGAAGGGGGACGATCCGGTCTTCGATAACATTCGGGAGTCCAGGCCGCCGCCCGAGCCCGCTGCCCCGAGTAACGAGGTGGCGCCGGGCGACGCAGCCGATGCCGAGGCGTCGAGGGACGACATCGTCGACGCCGAGGCGCCGAAGGAGAAGGAGGACGCACCGGCCAGCGCGCTCGAGCGCGTCATGCGGTTCTTCCTTCGCGGCGGCAGCGATCGATCGAAATGAACAGTCGCGCGGACTCCACTCGGAGATCGCGGCGATGCGTACAGGTGAGCGGAGGATACCATGGCCACGGCCACGTACAAGCGGGTGCTCGTAGAAGTCGACAGCGTGAAGTTCTATCCAATCGAGGCGAAGTACGCGGTGTCACGCGCCTCGAACCAGGCAGGTCGGCGCATCGGGGAGTCGATGCAGTCACGCGCCTACATCTGGGTCGATCCCCACGACACGGCCCGTCTGTCCCAGTCCCACTTGGTGGAGCTGTGGAAGATGGCGACGGAGACGAAGGATCCGCTCCACAAGATCTCCATCACGTACTACTCCGAGGACGGAGAGAAGGTGCTGAGCAACGTCGAGTTCCAGGGCTGGATCGGCGTGTTCCAGTTCACGAATCCGGTGCTCTCGGGGCTCGGGGGCATGAGTGGTGATCTCGGGCGTGAGGGAGCCGCTCTAACGTCGCAGGTGGGCTACAACAACATGCTTTACCTCGAGCTCGTGGTGGCCCTGGACGAGGCGAGCGTCTCGAAACACAAGTTCACTAAGTAGTCGCTGCGGGTCGGGACCGGCTGAGGATGACGCGGTGCGAACCATAGCGCTCCCCATTCGCGTCGACCGCAACGGGCAGCTTGCGCGCGCCGATGCCGTTGACGCGCTGCTGCAGGTAATCCGGGCCATGGCCGGGACGACCGCCGACGTGTGGCCACATGCGCCGTGGTTCGGTCTATACGAGCACTTCGTAGAGGCGAACCTCGGCCTCGAAGACCAGCAGGGCCTTGCGGACGCGCTGAACGTCGCGCTCGAGCGGCTCGACATCACGTGGGCCAAGGTGCACGCCGTGAAGACGGCGCGCCAGCGACAGCTTGGCGAGCGGCGCTTCGACATCACGCTTCTGGTCGAGGGCGGGGAGCCGGTGTACGGGCAGGTGACGACGTGAAAGCGCAGGTCGCCGAAAGGGGGCACTCATGGGTGTGCGGGTGACGGTGCAACTCGGGTCGCTGAGCCTGAGGAACAACGAGATCGATCGGCTCGTATTGCGGCAGGCGCTCGGCGAGCATGGAGCTCTCACGATCCGTTTCACGCGGGACCAGTCGTCCGTGGTCACGCTCCCTGACCTGCTCGGTACGCCGGCGACGGTGAGCCTGAAGGACGATGCGGGGACGACTGTGACCGCCTTCACGGGCACCGTGTCCTCCGGCACGCAACGGCACCTGGCCAACTTCGGATCGGCATTCGAGGTCGAGGCGCACTCCGCGTCGAGACGCCTCGAATACCGCGGCACGGTCTACTACCCAGAGCACACCTTGGCTGATGTGGTGGAGAAACTCGGCGCGGTGATCGTGGATCCCGCTCCCGAGAGCGAGCCGCTCGACTACGTGCAGCACGGGGAATCCGAGTTCGACTTTCTGGTGCGCATTGCCGACGAACACGGTTGCTTCGTGCGGACTTCGGGTGAGACGCCCGAGGTGTGCTCCGAATTCTTGGACACGGGCCTCGAGCTGACATTTGGCTACGAGCTGCTCGAGGTCGCCGGGCGGTGCGAGACGATCAATCACGGGTTCAAGGGCGCGGCCTACCAGATCGATGGCAAACGCGACCACCAGTTCCACGGCGTCACGAAGTCGCCGGAGTGGCTCTCCGGAGCACCGATCCTCGTCGACAAAGTCGCCGAACTGGCCCCGAATGTAGAAGGGGGCGGTGACGCGAACGTACTCGTCTCCCCGAGCCGCAGTCCCACCCTCGCCGGTGCGAGCAAGGCGTTGCAGCGCGAAAGTGAACGGCGGCTGGCTGGAGCCGTCGTCGTGGAAGG
>JBDHHL010000303.1:0-5819 GCA_039589375.1 Gemmatimonadota bacterium
TAGACATCCCTCTCTTCGAGTCCACTCATCTGTATTGGACCGCGGGTCGATCCCCGCACCGGCACGGTCATGAACGCATATGTCTCTAACTATACGAATCCCGCCGAACCTAGACTAGGAGACGGGGAGAGGCACCTCTGGCGGCGCTTCCGCACGGCCTCTTAGCTTGTCCCGAATCCTGTTCGAGGTGCGACCGATACGCTTCCAGGCGCTAAATCAGCTCAACCGGAGTGAATGGCATGAAGCGAAGCTTCCGGACGGCAGGTCTCGCTCTCGTCGTCGCCGTCCTGGCCGTCCCGGCAGGCAATGCCCAAGAGGTCGCGCCGACCGGCACCCGCGACGCGGTCCAAGCAGCTCAGGAATCGCCTGCCGAGGTCCAAGCCGACGTCGGCCCCGTCATAGTTCCTGAGCCCAGCGAAGAAGCGATGCGCTACTATCGGAGCGGGAATCTGCTCTGGATCGTCAACGCGGTATGGGGCCTGCTCATCCCAGCGCTGTTCCTATTCACAGGCTTCTCGGCACGGATACGAGACTGGGCCCAGAAGCTCGGTCGGAAGTGGTTGTTCGTCATCGGCATCTATGTCACGCTCTTCTTGCTGATAACCTTCGTCATCGACCTGCCGTTGGCCTACTACCAGGGTTTCGTGCGGCAGCACGCCTACGGTCTGTCGAATCAGACTTTCGACAAGTGGTTCGGAGATGCGGTGAAGTCGCTGCTAGTGGGGATCGTCATCGGCGTGATGTTCCTTTGGATCCCTTATCTGTTGCTGAAGCGGAGCCCACGTCGCTGGTGGCTTTACACCGGTCTGGCCATGGTCCCGTTCCTGTTCCTGATCATATTGGTGAGCCCGATCTGGATCGAGCCGTTGTTCAACGACTTCGGCCCCATGGAGGACACGGCGCTGGAGGCGAAGATTCTGGCGTTAGCGAATCAGACAGGCATCAACGCGGAACGCGTCTACCAGGTAGACAAGAGCGTGGACACGGAAACGGTAAACGCGTATGTATCCGGCTTCCTAGGAACACAGCGCATCGTCCTCTGGGACACGATCATAATGAAGCTCGAAGAAGACGAGCTGCTGTTCGTGATGGGCCACGAGATGGGCCACTACGTGCTCGGCCACGCCGTCAAGCTCGTCTTTTTCTTCTCCGTCCTGATCCTCCTGATGCTCTACGTCGCGCATCGGAGCGCCGGACGCTTGATCGACCGATTCAAAGGGCGATTCAAGTTCGACCAGCTGGCGGACGTCGCCTCTTTGCCGCTTCTGATCCTGATGCTCAACGCGTTCACCCTGATCGGTTCGCCGATAGCCTTCGCCTTCACTCGCCACCTGGAGCACGAATCCGACAGGTTCGGACTCGAGATCACGCGAGACAACCAAGCCGCTGCGACGGCTTTCGTGAAGCTCCAGGCAGAGAACCTGGCCAACCCGCGACCGGGTCTCCTATACAAGCTCTGGCGAGCGACGCATCCGCCGCTGGGCGAGCGCATCGACTTCTGCAACAACTACAAACCCTGGGAGTCGGGCGAGAGTCTGAGGTATGGTGACCTGTTCGAGCGCCTGTGACTCTCGAACGTCTGCCACCGACGGGCTTGGACCGCTGCCAGCGGCGAGTCAGGTGCTGAAGCGAGCGGCACCCCGCCTTTCCGCCTTGGCGCTGTTGGTGGTGACCATGCTGCCGGCCCCGCTAGCTGCTCAGACCACGGGACGAATCCTGGGAAGGGTCAGGGACGCCGAGACCGGCCAGCCGCTGGAGGCGGTCGAGATCAACGTCGAAGGGTTCGAGATCCGCGCCCTCACGTCCGATCGGGGTGACTTCGTCATAGCATCCGTTCCCGCGGGTGAGCAGAGATTGGTCCTGCACGTCCTCGGCTTCCAGTCTACCACGGTCACCGTCCTGGTGCGACCCGGCCGGACGGCGCAGCTGACGATCGAGCTCAAGCCGGCCCCAGTAGAACTGGAAGGTGTTGCAGCGGAGGTTGAGCGTGCGCGACTGATCGAGCCGGAGGTCGCGGCGACTCATCAGATCGTACTGGGGCGCGAGTTGCGTGAGTTGCCGATCGATGACGTTGAAGAGGCCGTCGAGCTGACGCCGGGCGTGACCGACGGTCATTTCCGCGGTGGACGCATCGGACAAGAGACGTACTTGATCGACGGACTGGCGGTCAAGAACCAATTCGAAGCCTCGATGCGCGGCACCGGTCTCGAGGTGTCGCCGAACGCGCTCGAAGAGATCGAAGTCGTGACAGGCTGAACGAGGCCGCAATACGGCTCGGCGCTAGCCGGCGCCGTGAGTTACGTGACGCGGCAAGGTAACCCGGAGCGGTGGGAGGGAAAAGCGTCCATCCCCAGCGACAACTGGCTCCCCAACGACGTCTACCAGGGATTCTCCACTCTCGCCTTCACCGTCGGCGGACCGGTGCGGCCGCTGGGTAACGGTGTGACGTTGTTCGCGGATCTGTTGGCCCAAGGCATGATCGACAGCGAGCCACGAGCTCGCGGGCTGACCTGTCTGCAACCGGAAGACGGCGATGAGGAGTTGGCGGCTGCGATCAACGCCCTCTCCGGCGACCCGGCGACCGGGCATCTCTACTGCCCATTCACGTCGCCGCGCCTGCCCTACCAAAGGGGGGACAGGCTGATCGGCTTCTTTCGCTTCGATGCTCCCGTCGCCGCTACGACGAGGCCCGGGAGCTGGTGGGCTTCATCTGGGCGGTCATGCAGGATTTGGAAGTTGAAGCCGCGGCAGCCGAGCGGCCGGCGGCCTGATAAGAGGAGCAGAAGAAGGGGAGGAAACCCGAGGCACGATAGGAGGACGCTCGAAGCCACTATGCGGTAGGCTCGGACAGGCCGAACCCGCGCGACTAGAAGGAGCGAGCTCCCGACGGATCCGAATTCTTGACGCTCTGGCTGCTCAAGCAGCTAACCGCCGAATATCAGTAGGATTCATCGTCGAAGCCGCCTCGGGCCCCTCCCCAAGAGAGAAAGCGTGATCGCAGCACTTGACAAGAGCCCTTCCATATCAGTGGCCTGTCGCGATGACGTGTCACCCTTCGAAGGTGAGGACAGGCTGCCTTCGTCGAACCCCGCCGTTACGCGTCTCACAGCGAGTCCCGGCGACGACCGAACGCCCGCCTGGTCCGCAGGCAGCGATTCCGTCTACTACTCGGCGCAGAACCCGAGCATTCTTCCGGGCCAGCCGGGCGTGTTGATGACGGTTCCGCGAGAAGGCGGCCCATCGGCCACGACTCTCAGGAACGTGCAGACTTCGGGCAGCACGGCGCGCTGGCTGGTGAGCCCTGCCACCTTCGCGGCCGCTGAGAGGATCGCCTACGCCGAGATCGGGCCGCTGTGGGAACCAGGCCTCCCGGTGTGCGAGATCCTTCAACCCGGCGGTCTTAACTGCGAAGGGCCGGTAACCCACACGGTGCCCCCGCTGAAGCACGTGCACATGCGGGTTCGTGACTTGCACGCGACGGGTCCCATCGAAGATGATCCGGCGTTCCTCGTCGCTCTATCCGGGGTGTCCCAAGGCTCGCCAAGCTTGCCGCGTATGTATGTCGTGCACGACTACCCGTTCCAACAGCTTTTCAGGGACGAGCGGGCGCTTGTCTTTGGGCCAAGCTGGTCTCCCGACGGGCAGCGCATCGTCTTCAGCGACGGCTTGCAGTTGTTCATCTGGACCGTCGGCGCGGATGTCGCGGAGCCCGTTCCGGGGACGGAGGACGCGTTGGCGCCAGCCTGGAGCCCGGACGAAGAGAGGATTGCCTTCTTCCGCGTCGAGCGGGCCGGTTCGATCAGCGGGTCCTGCGTTCGCATTGCGTTCGGCGATGTCGTGTGCGAGATGGAGAGAACGATCTACACCCTGGGCCGCCGGGTCCTCGCCTTGATTCGCCCCGACGGATCCGGGCTGACAGAGCTAGGAGAGGGCGAGGACCCGGCCTGGTCGACCGACGGCACAACGCTGCTCTTTCGGCGTGACGGCCAGATTTGGCAAAGCAACCCTGACGGCTCGGACGCCGTCCAGATACCGTTCACCGAAGATGGACGTGAACCCTCGCTGTCTCCCGATGGGCGCCATCTGGCCTTCTCGAAGTTGACCTCGCGTGGGGATTACGACATATGGGTCATCGATCTCGATACGCTGCCCTAGCAGCCGCGCTAGTTGCAGGCGCCTGCGGCGACCCGTTCGTCGTGATCGGCGATTTCCCGGGGACTTTCCGCATCGTAGCTGGGATCCCCGATTCCATCGGGAGCGAAGTCGGAGCGACTGCCACCGAGACCCTGCTGCACATGCCGCTCGGTCTGGCCGCAGGCCCGGACGGCGCCGTATACATCGCCGACCACGGTAATGTCCGCGTACTAGCGCTGCTCGCGTCGGGTGGCGTCGAAGTCCTCGTCGACCAGAGTTCCCCCGAACCGCGACCCGTCGCCCCGAATGATCTCGCCGTAGCCGACGCAGGACTGTTGCTGATCACCGACCCTGGAGGCCATCGCGTCTTGCGTCTGGATCCGGCGACCGGCGCGCTTTCAACAGTGGCGGGCACTGGCCAGCGCGGGGCCGGACCCGACACCGTCGATGCTCTGACCACCTCGCTCGAGACGCCGACCGGGATCGCGGTGGCTCCGGACGGCACGGTCTTCTTCACCGAATTCTACGCACACCGTATCCGGCGATTGGACGCCGACGGCAGGCTGACGACCTTCGCGGGGACCGGCGTGCCCGGCTTCACGGGCGACGACAACCCGGCACTCTCCGCTCGGCTTCGAAATCCGACGGGACTCGCCATCGCCGATGGCAGGCTGTACGTGGCCGATACGGGAAATAACCGGATTCGTGTCATCGACCTCACTACCGGCATCATCACCACCGCCGCCGGGGCAGGTCCAGGCGGCTTCGGCGGGGACGGCGGTCCAGCCAAAGAGGCACTGCTGAACGCGCCGCTCGCGGTGGCTGCCGCCGACGGAGCGGGGACGATATACGTCGGCGACCTGTTAGCGGTAGGAGAGACGGCTCTCGACTCGCCCCAAGGATTAGCCCTCTCTCCGCTTGGCTTGTTGATAGTCTCCGATACGGGTCATCACATCGTACGTCGCACGGCCGTCGCCTTGATCGGCTCACCCTAGCGGGCTTCAGAGACACACCGCTTGACACACCGGCGGTAGACACCTAGGCTGTCGCGGCTTCACAGATCAATCCGTCCAAGGCCTTAAGACACGGGAATCGCGGCTCGGCAGCCTCGCACGCCGCCGATTCGACTTGAATCTACAGACCTCGAGGAGGCCCTCGATGGACCCGAAACCCTACGAGCCCTACGTCCCGGCCGATACCAGCATGAAGGAGTTCACGCGCCGTGCCGTCATTCTTGGCGTCATCATGGCCGTGATCCTGGGCGCGGCCAACGCCTATATCGGCATGGTGGCCGGGCTGACGATCGCCGCCACATTCCCGGCGGCCGTTGTGGCCATGGCCCTGTTGCGTCCTATGGGCGGGACTATCCTGGAAGAGAACCTCGCACGAACCACCGCTTCCGTGGGGGAGGCTCTGGTGGCGGGCGCGATATTCACGATCCCGGCCTTTGTGATCGCCGGTGTGTGGGACAGCGTGAATTTCTGGGTCTCGGCGTTCATCATGCTCGTCGGCGGTCTTCTCGGCGTACTGTTCGTGATCATCCTACGCCGCACGCTTGTTGAGGACGCGGGACTGCCATTTCCCGAGTCGGTGGCTGCCGGTGAGATCCACAAGGCCGGCCAGAGAGGTGCGACGGGAGGCAAGTACCTGGTGGTCGCAGGGCTGACGGCCGCCTTGCTCGAGTT
>JBDHHL010000304.1:0-5797 GCA_039589375.1 Gemmatimonadota bacterium
AGCACGGCGGCGGCCGTCGCCACAACGACCACCACCAGAACGACCTCGAACCCCCACCCGCCGCGCGGGTGCGCCCCGCGGCAGTGCGGGCAGCGGCGCGCATCGTCGGGTCCCAGCGCACCGCAGTGCGGACAAACCTTCATAGAATCCAGCTTATCAGTAGCCAGGCGACGATCACAGCGACCACGACCGGCAAGACGGTGTACAGCAGCACCAAGCGTGTCGCGCCCTTGAAGTACTGCCAATCATCACGCTCCGACCTCCTCAGCGCGATCCAGCAGGCCCGACACAGGTGCTCGACCTGTTCCGTCACCTCGTTTACCCGATAGTACTGTGGCGCGGCCCGTCGCTCCTTGCACATCGGACACTGCATAAGCCTCCCTCCTCCCGCGCATCCTATCGGTATCTTGCTAGTGTTTCAATATGCCCGCGGCTTGCAGCCGGCGCCAGCCAGAGGGCGCGGGACAGACTAGACTCGATGTTTCAAACTCGCTAGCTTCGCTGGCGCATTCCGCTCGCAGACCTAGTCGAGCGGGGCTGAATCGGAAGGCGTCACATGGAGTGGTGGGCTGTAAAGGACTTGATCATCACGGCGGCGGTATCGCTCGCCATTTTGATTCCGATTACGGGGCTGACGCTACGCCTTGGGCTCAAACCATTCCTCAACGATCTTGCCGAGATACGCGCCGCCAAACAGGGGCGAGTAGAAGTGGCTCGCGATACCGAGGCCGACCGCTTGTCCCGGATCGAGAACCAGATCGATAGTCTCGAATCCGCTGTCCGGATGCTGACCGAAGTGGTCCAATTCGATCGTCAGCTGAAATCTCCGACCCGTGAGGGCGACCAGGCCCAACCGTAGGCGGTGGGCGGGATCCTATTTCGCCACTCGCAGGAGGATGCGGGTCTCTCCCGAGACTATCGTCAGTATTCCATCCTCTTCGGCTACAACGACGACCTCTCTGGGACCTCGCACCTCCACTTCGACGTTGCCCAGCGAACCGGTGAACCTGAGCGTGCTGGGAGATTCCCCGATGATAACCGTGGGCTCAATCTGGTAGACGGCTACCAGAGACTCGCGCAACTCCTCCCCTATTGCTAGCTGCTGCAGCGCGATCTCCGCCTGAAGCGCCTCCGCTTCCACCAGACCCTTCTCGATCTCACCCGCCTTGAGTTCCCCGATGAGCACTTCGGCCAGAGCGAGCTGCTCCCGTTGCTTCACCTCGATCTTCTCGACCAGCGCCTCGAGCTCGGCGGGCTCCTTCAACGGCTTGCCCTTCATCAACCGCTCGCTCGCCGTGATCGACACGGTACCTGTCCGCCCTCCGCGTCGATACTTGAAGGTCACCGTGTCGCCCGCTTTCACCGCTCCGAACCGTCGTCCGCCCTCCTCGCTCATGATGTCGACGCCATCGATCTCGAGCAGAAGGTCACCGCGTTGCAACCCGGCGATGTCCGCGGGGCTGCCGTCCTCCACCAAGGAGATCTCCGGCGGCTCCCTGAAAGACCAGATCGGAGATTCCTCTGTCTCCTCTGTGTACACCTCGCAATTGCAGCGAATGCCGAACCCGAACCAACCTTCGGGGAACCTAATCTTGACCGCGATATGCAAGAGGGGCGCGACCTCGACCACCGGCACGGGGACGGCCTCGACCGTCGGCACGACATCGACTTCGACCCCGGGCTCCAGGACGACTACGGGTTGCTGTAGCGCGACGCTGGTTATGTCCAGCCGCTCGCAATGCGCCTGCGCCACGAGTGCCACCAATCGCACCCGATCGCCGCCGCGGCGTATGGCGAGCGTGACCTCGTCGCCGGGGCTGATATTGGCGAAACGCTCACCCGCTTCGCTCGTCGTGATCAGCAGCCCATCGATCGCCGTGATCATGTCGCCCGCCTCGATCTCTCCGTCCGCCGGGCTGCCTGGACGAACCGAGCCGACCCTGGGTTCAGACCGGAACTTCCACCAGCGCTCCCCTTCCTTACTTATGGAGTACACGCAGTTGCACTCGAGGCCGCTCAGCCCCAGGTCGCCCACCAGCCACTCGCCGGCGGAACACGTTGCAGCCGTCCGCTCTTGTGCCGAGGCGCTGTCCGACCACCCAACCATCGCACCGCAGCCGAGCGCCAACGCAACGACTATTCCTGTACACTTCATCTCACTACTCCTGTTCGATTCTGCCTGCTCGACCGCCGTGAGCTAGAACCACACGACGTTTCGCCTGCTCCCCTCTCCTCGCCCCTCCTCGCTACCCGAGCGCTCGAACTCCTGCAGGATGCGCGCGGCCATTGGATCATCCGGAGCCAGCCGTACGATCTCCGCCGCGGCGGCCCAGAACGCGGCGAGCGCGACCTCCCGGCCGCGCACAGCATCTTCCGGCTGCCCTCCATCGGCCACCTCGACAAGGTCCGCCAGCGCCAACTGGTGCGCCGAACCCGTGCTCTGCACACGAGCCGCCGCCTTCGCCGTCTCGTTCGGATAGAGCGACGCGAGCGCGTTGGCCGTCTGCCTCGCTCCCATCCCCTGTCCCACGGCCAGTCCGCTGGCAAAGAGCGCCAAGGCCGCCGCGATGCCCGCGGCGATCCAAGGAACTCGCAGGCCCGACCAGGGCCGCCCCGAGCGGATCAGCCCTTGTTCCTTCAGGGCTCGTACCGTTCGCTCCTCCAGGATTCGCGAGGGCATGCCTTCTCGCGGCAAGGCATCGAACGCCTCACGCTCCGCAGGTGTCAGTTCATCGTGCTTCATTGTATTCACTCGCTCCATTAAGACCCGATCCAAGCAGCTCCCGCATACTCCTGCGCGCGCAGGCGAGCTGGCTCTTCGAAGTACCGGCGGCGATTCCCAGACGCTGGCCGATCTGCTCGTGGGTGAACCCCTCAACGTCGTGGAGTATCAGCACCGCCCGACGTCCGGCCGGAAGCAGCGCGATAGCACGCTCGAGATCGATCCGTTCGTCATGCGAGGCCCTCGGCGCCGGCGGATCGACGTCCCCAGCCCACTGCAGGTCCCGGCCATTCCGTCGCCGCCACAGGTCGCGGCACACGTTCAGTCCGATCCCGCTCAGCCACGTCGCCAGGCTCGATTCCCAGCGGAACTGGTCGAGCCGTTGCGCGGCGCGCAGCCAGGTTTCCTGGACCACGTCCTCGGCGTCGCTCTCGGCACCGCCCAGTAGCCGTCGCACGAACTGGTACAGCCGCGCCGTGTGCCGCTGGTACAGCTCCCGGAAAGCACGCTCATCTCCTTCCAGCAGCAGCGCTTCGGCTAACTCCCGATCGGTTACTTCCCCGGCCCGGTGTCTCCTCATCTCATATCTGAGTGGTCCGACAGTCCGAAATGGTTGGCTGAATCAAGGTAGGTCGAAACACCGCTCCGAAAGGCCCCAAGCGATGGTGAGAGACAGCTCCCCATCTCCATCGCCATCCCCATCGATGGAGATGACGATGGGGATGAAGATGGCGATGGGGAGAAGTGAGCTACTTCGAGTGCATATACGGATACGTGTAATCCGTTGGAGGAATGAAGTTCTCCTTGATCGTCCGCGGTGACACCCAGCGGATCAGGTTGAGGCCCGAGCCAGCCTTGTCGTTGGTGCCGCTGGCACGACCGCCGCCGAACGGCTGCTGGCCGACCACCGCGCCAGTCGGCTTGTCGTTGATGTAGAAGTTGCCCGCCGTATAGCGCAGCACCCTGCCCGCTTCGGCGATCGCGCTACGGTCGCGGGCGAAGATCGCTCCGGTCAGCGCGTAGTCGGACGTCGTATCACACAGCTCCAGCATCTCCTCCCACTTCCCGTCCGGGTAGACGTGGAGCGTTAGCACCGGGCCGAAGATCTCCTCGCGCATCAATCTCGACTTCGGGTCGCTGCTCACGACGACCGTGGGCTCGATGAAATAGCCCTGGCTGTCGTCGTAGCCGCCGCCGGCGATGATCTCCATGTCCGCGCTGGCCTTCGCCTCGTCGACGTACTCGGAGATGCTGCTGAAAGCGTTCTTGTCGATCACCGCGCACATGAAGTTCCGGAAGTCCCGCGGGTCACCCATCTTGATGCCATCCACCATCTCGACCAGCCGATCCTTCACCTCCGGCCACAGCGACTCTGGGATGTAGGCCCGCGACGCGGCACTGCACTTCTGGCCCTGGTACTCGAAGGCGCCGCGCACCAACGCCACGACAAGTGCCTCGACGTCGGCGCTGCTGTGGGCAACGATGAAGTCCTTGCCGCCCGTCTCTCCGACGATTCGCGGATAGTTGTGGTAGTCGCGAAGGTTCTCCGACATCTTCTGCCACAGCATCAGAAAGACTTCCGTCGAGCCGGTGTAGTGGAGGCCCGCGTAGTGGGGGCTCGGAAGGATCGAGTTCGTCAGCGCCGCCGAGTCACCGATCACGAAATTGACTACGCCTTCGGGCAACCCGGCCTCTTGCAGCACCTTCATCACGAAGTAGTTGCTGTAAATCGACGTGCGCGAAGGCTTCCACAACGAGACCCCGCCCATCAGCGCCGGCGCCGTGGGCAAGTTGCCGGCTATCGACGTGAAGTTGAACGGCGTGATCGCGTATACGAAGCCCTCCAGCGGTCGGTGCTCGAGCCTGTTCCACAAGCCGGCGGAGTTAATCTCCGGCTGCTCCCGGTAGATCTTCTCCGCGTAGTAGACGTTGAAGCGCCAGAAGTCGATTAGCTCGGCCGCCGCATCGATCTCCGCCTGGTGAGCCGTCTTGCTCTGCCCCAGCATCGTGGATGCGTTTACCGTGTCGCGCCACGGCCCGGCCAGCAGGTCCGCCGCTTTCAAGACAACGGCCGCCCGCTCTTCCCACGGCAGCAGCGACCAGTCCTGCCAGGCCCGCTGCGACGACTCGATCGCCGCCTCGATCTCCTTCGCCCCGCCCTTGTGCCAGGTTGCCAGGACGTGACCATGATCGTGCGGCATGACGTAGTTGCCTGTATCGCCCGTCCGGACTTCCTCGCCGTGGATGATCAGCGGGATGTCGATCTGCTTGCCCGCCAGTTCGTCCAGCTTCTTCTTCAGCGACTCCCGCTCCGGGCTACCGGGCGCGTAGTCGCGAACCGGCTCGTTCTGGGGCTTCGGTGACGTGAAGATCGCGCTTGCCATAGTCGCACCTCTATCTCGGATTGGTGTGGGAATGACGTTTTTTGGGTAGCAGGTAGCTTCGCTCGCCTAGCTCGGGTTGGCAAGTACCGGACCAACTCGAGAAGCGGGATCCGGGTGGCGGGCGCGTTACGCTGGTCCCCGCTCGAGTACCCGTTGCACCTGGCGCTCCGCAGCGTGCTGCGGGGACTCGCCGTTCTGTTTCGCCTCGTCGAAGACCGCCTTCAGAGTATCACGGATCGTGAGGATCTTGCGGGTGACGTAATCGTCGCTCATCCCGAGCGCCTCGAGCCCGACCAGCGCTATGGCTCCACCGGAATTGCTGATGAAGTCGGGTGCGTAGAGAATGCCGCGCTGGTGAAGCCGGTCCGCATCCTCAGAAGCCGCCAGTTGATTGTTCGTGGCACCCGCAATTCCACTGCACGCCAGTTGAGGGATCGTTTGCGCGCTGAGGATTCCGCCCACCGCGCACGGAGCGAAGATGTCGCACGGCGCGGAATAGACCTCCTTGGCAGCGACGGGTTCCGCACTTAGCTCGTCGGCTATCCCGGCAGCGCGTTCGGCGTCTACGTCGCTGACCCGGAGCACGGCGCCAGCATCGGCCAGCCGCTTGCAGAGCGGCACGCCGACATCTCCGATACCCTGTACCAGGACTGTGCGACCGGCCAGGTCGGCGCTACCAAACAGAGCCTCG
>JBDHHL010000305.1:0-5876 GCA_039589375.1 Gemmatimonadota bacterium
GTAGTCGACGGGCCACAAGAGTTGGACCTGATAGAGAGGATCTGCGGGGAGTTCGGTAGCAGGGCGCGAATACTGATCCGCGTCAACCCCAACGCCGTGCCCAAAGGCATGAATCGCGCTTCGGCGACCGGCTCACGGAAGTTGAGCGTCTTCGGCTTCGACCTGGTGTCCGGCGAAGTGACGGAGGCGCTGAGGCGAATCGCCGGTTCAGAGGCACTAGAATTCCAAGGGCTCCACTGTCACGTCGGCACCGGAATCCGTCGCACTCGCGACTACGTTCGTCCACTCGAAATCCTAGTACAGATCGCAGCGGAGGCCGCGCGCCACGGGCTGAAGGTTCAGACGCTCGATATCGGCGGCGGCTTCGGCGTGCCGACAAGCCGCGAACTCGACACCATCGAGTTCCTGCTTTACCAAGGCATCGGTCGGCTGCCGAGCTCGCCGGATCCGAACGAATTTCCACCGATAGAGGAGTTTGCCGACCAAGTGTCGCGCACCATCGCCGACGGTTGCCGGCGTGAGGGGCTGGAGCTGCCGCGCCTGGTGGTCGAGCCGGGCCGCGCCATCGTCAGCAGCGCGGGCGTACTGCTGCTCGGCGTCGGAGCGGTGAAGCGGCGCGACGGAGTTGGGACGTGGGTGATCACCGACGGCGCCGCCGGCACCGTGGCGTTCCCGCTCTACTACGAGTACCACGAAGTGCTGCTATGCCGGGCGGTGCACGCGCCGCGCACCCAGCGCTACACGCTGGTCGGTCCGGTCTGTTTCAGCGCCGATTGGATCTACCGGAACAAGCGGATGCCGCCCATCGAGCCCGGCGATGTGCTCGCCGTTTGCGATGCCGGCGCCTACTTCACCGTGCAAGAGACGAACTTCGGATTCCCGCGGCCACCGATCGTGTCGGTAAACGAAGGGAGCGCTACGCTGCTTCGACGTCGCGAGACGTTCGACGACATGGTGAGCCGCGATATCGGATGGGGCGATGGCCATGCAACCTAGCGCCGAACCAGCGATCCGCTTCCGACAGCTGGGATCGCGCGACAAGGACGCCGTCACCCGGCTCGCCGCCGCGGCGTTCCATCAGAACTCGTTCTACGAGAACGCATTGGGCCTCGACGCCCGGCGATTCGAGCTCTACTGGGACGCATTCTTCGACCTGTCACTCGGCGATCCGGGCGCCGCCGTCTACGGGCTGGAGCGAAACGGCGAGCTTATGGCAGCCGTTGCGGTGGCGTTCGACGAGTTCCCCAAGACGTCGCGCGTCGTACGCTACCTTTGGGCCCTGTATCGCCATCTCGGCGCCGGCGGTCTCCTGCGCTACCTCCGTTTCGTTCGCGCCTACGAACGGGCGATGAAACGACCGGAATCGGAGCGACGAATCGAGGCACGGGGCCTCTGGCTCTTCGTGAAGCCAGCCGCCGGGAAGGCCGGCCTCGGCTCGCGACTCGTCAAGTGCGCCATCGAGGCGGTTCGTGCCCGCGGCAAAACGCTCGTCACCGGGTTCTTCGACGCCAGTAACCGCGCGCTCGACCGTTTTTACCGCCGCCAAGGGTTCGCGGTGACGTCGCCCTTCCCGTTCGCCGGGATGCAGGCCGCGTGCATCGAGCTAAGGCTCGAGCAGATGAAGGCTGGAGACGATGTTGAAATTGACGCTCCATGACAGCATCGCCGACATCGATCGCGCGGATTGGGACAGGCTCGGGCCTGACCCGTTCAGTAGCCATGCCGTGCTAGCCACGCTCGAGCAGGCAGCGCTGCCAGGTATCCGCACGTGGTGCGTCACCATAGAAGATGTGAACGGACGAATCGTCGCGGCCGCGCCCATCGCCCGGATCGAGGTGGACGCCGAGCGTTTGACCCACGGATTCTTCCGCACGTTGATCAAAAGCGTTCGCAAGGTTTACCCGAAGTTCCTTCGCACGGCGCTCATGATCTGTGGGACACCGCTCTCGGTGGGCAATCCACCGGTTCGCCACGCCCAGGAGCTCGACTTCGCGCCTATCCTCGAGCAGCTAGCCGGGCTGCTCGAACAACTCGGGAAGCGCGAGCGCGCGCCGTGGCTCGCGTTCAAGGAGTTTCCTGGCGACCAGTTGGCGGACGCGCACCGGGCGCTCTACGGGAACGGGGCGCTCTGGTTCATTGCGCCGAGCGAGCCGAACAGCGCGCTACCGATCGAGTGGTCCAGCTACGACGAGTACCTCGGCAACCTGCGAAGCCACTACCGCTACAAGATCCGTTCGGCGGCGCGAACGCTCGCCCGGGACGGCGTGAGCGTCGACACGGTACCGTTAGCCGAAGGCTACGACAGAACGATGCACTCGCTATACGAGGCGGTGGTCGACCGAGCCGCCGTGCAGTTGGAGCGGCTGACCCCAGAATTCTTCACGGGGCTGGGACAAGTCTACGGAGATGCGGCCCAACTCATCCGCTTCTCTCGTGACGGGAAGGTCATCGGCTGGATCGCCATGCTCGTTTCGGAGGATGCAGCCTACGACCTCTTTCACGGAATTGACTACGCGGAGTGCGACCGCACGGCCCTCTATTTCAACCAGCTGGCCGAGGTCGTACGTTTCTCGATCCGGTCCGGCGTCCGCCGGCTCTCTCTGGGCCAGAGCACCGAGGTGGCGAAGGCGCGCTTCGGCGCGCAGCCTGTACCACTGTGGGTCGCGGTCAGGCACCTGAACCCGATCGTCGGTCGCCTGCTGAGAATCGGACGCCGTTTCTTCTTTCCGGCCAAGAAGGTGCCACCTCGCCACGTCTTCCGTCAAAAGGACTAATCCCGCGGGCAGGCGGCGTGCTCCGGATAGCGGTGGATCCACTCCGTCAGGCTCGCCCTGCCGGGAAGCTGGTGGGCCGGCGGCTCCGCTCCGCATGGCAAAGAGAGCCAGTACTCGTGTAGATTGGAGATAAGCCTCCCGAGTATCTCTAGCAGGAGCGTTTCCGATGAAGGAGTTGTCGAGAAGAAGGTTCATCGGATCAGTCTTCTCCGTGGCAGCGGTCGCGGGCCTGACTTCTGCCTTTCCCTGTCTCAATGCTGCGTGCCGGAAACAGTCAAAGGCGCCGCAAATCGATCCCGAGTTCGAGCCGGGGTATCTGAGGCAGCACCGGAGCGGAGAACTCAAACGAAGGGGAGAGGAACTGTGGCAGCTGATGCAAAGCTGCTCGCTCTGCCCCCGGCGATGCGGTGCCGCGCGACTCGATGGACAGGCAGGGTTCTGTCAGGGCACTTCGGAACTGGTCATCGCCGCCCATCACCCTCATCACGGCGAGGAGCGGCCTCTGGCCGGACGGGGAGGCTCCGGCACGATCTTCTTCAGCAACTGCAACCTGCGCTGCGTGTTCTGCATCAACTGGCAGATCAGCCAGGGGGGAGAGGGCGAGCCCGAAAGCCTCGCGGATCTGGCCGACATGATGCTGCACCTGCAGGGAATGGGCTGCCACAATATCAATATCGTCACGCCGACCCACTACTCGCCACATATCGTGCTAGGCCTCGATATAGCTGCGGCCGGGGGATTGCGTCTGCCGTTGGTCTACAATACCTGCGGCTGGGAGCGACCGGAGATCCTGCGGAAGCTCGACGGCATCGTGGACATTTATCTGCCCGACTTCAAGTACGCCGACGGCACGATGGCGTCGAAGTACTCCTCCGGCGCCGACACCTATCCCGAGATCACCAAGGCGGCCCTGCTAGAGATGCACCGACAGGTGGGCGTGGCGAAGCCGGCCGCGGATGGTCTGATGTACCGCGGCCTGATGATTCGTCACCTGGTGATGCCGAACCGGGTCGGCGGGACCCGAAAGGTGATCGACTGGATCGCGGAGAACCTGCCGAAGGATACCTACTTCAACATCATGTCCCAGTACCGGCCGATGTACAAAGCCTCCGATTATCCCGAAATCTCTCGCGGCTTGACCCGCGCCGAATACGTCGAGGTCGTCGAATACGCAAAGCAGGCCGGCCTGACGAACCTCGATGTCCAAGGCGTGCCTCGGTCATAGACGCACTCCTATGGCGCTCGGCAGCTCATCCGGCGCATTGTCGCCCCGCGTCGCAGACAGACGCAGCGACCGTTCGATGAAACGTCTCGCGGCTTTTTGCGTCAGGTAGGATGGGAGATTCGCCCGCCGGTCTTTGTCGATGACAGGGAACAAAGTGGCGCACCGAGAATACTCTGTGGCATGAAGAGCTACCTTACAGGAAGAAACCTCTGGCTCTGCGGCCTGCCGCTGCTGCTCGGAATCGCGGGGTGCAGCAAGGAGAAGCTGCGCGAATTCCTCGGTCACTACACACCGCACGAGCGGTACGAGCAGGCCCTGCTTGCAGCGGGGCTCGATCAGACCGCTCTGGGCCGCGACTGGATCGCGGCGGCCGGCGAGGCGTTCGAGGGTGCGATCACAGTAACAGCACCGTATCTGGAGGAGAGCTACCTCGACCCGCGGGAGGCCATGGCGACGGCTTATCGCATCTCCCTGCGGCGAGGCCAGCGCATGGAGGTGGCGTTCGAGAGCGAACCCGACACCAGCTACCAGGTCTTCATCGATCTGTTCGTGCTACGCAGAAACTCCGAGGCCGCACCGAGACATCTGAGCAACGCCGACAGCCTAGAGCGCCGGCTGGACTACCTCGTGCGGCGCGACGGCGACTATCTGATCCGCATCCAGCCTGAGCTGCTGCGTGGCGGCAGATATTCAATCAGCATCGTGATAACGCCTTCCCTCTCATATTTTCCGGTCTCCGGGCACGACACTACGGCGATCGGAAGCTGGTACGGTGATTCACGTGACGCAGGGCGCCGCCGGCACGAGGGGCTGGACATCTTCGCTCCCAGAGGGACACCCGTGCTTGCCGCCGCGAATGGAGTCGTGCGCAGCACCCGGCGTAACAGGCTCGGAGGCAACGTCGTGTGGCTGCGCGACGTTTTCGGCCGCTCGCACTACTACGCCCATCTAGACAGCCAGGCGGTTCGTCGAGGCCAGCGCGTGCAGGCCGGCGACACGGTCGGATTCGTCGGAAACACGGGCAACGCCCGGACGACCCCACCCCACCTGCACTTCGGCATGTACTCATCCGGTTCGTTCGATCCGTACCCGGCGCTGCAACAACTTCCAACGACACCCGCGAGCTTCACAGGAAATCAGGATCTGATCGGCAAGCTCGTTCGTGTGAACCGCGCCGGGTCTCGCATCCGGGAACTGCCGACCACCCGCTCGAGCATCGTAGCGGAGTTGTCGCTGCACACGCCTCTACAAGTGGAGGCGGGGACCGGAGCGTGGTATCGCGTGACCCTGCCAGACGGAAGCTTCGGGTTCGTGGCGGAGTGGCTTACGGAACCGCTCGACAGTCCTATTCGGAGCGAACTGGTGGCGAGCGCGGCCACGCTGTTGACCGACCCGGCTTCGACGGCGGTGGCGGTGGACAGCGTCGCTGCGGGCGTGGAGGTCCCGGTCCTGGGAGCGTTCGAAGAGTTCCTCTTCGTAAAGGGACCGAGCGGCAGGGTGGGTTGGCTGTCTTTGTACTAGCCAGTCTCCGACGCCGCTAGCGCACCCTTTCCCATCGCAGTTCAATGCCCTGCGACTGAAGAACGAGCCCCGTCACTTCGCCTTCTTCGTCCTGCAGGAACGTGAACCGGAGATCATCTCCCTCGATGAAGAATCGCGTCTCCGTCTCCGGGAACGCTTCGTCCCATGTCTCTCCATCTTGGGAGAAGAACAGTCGGTCGCCCTCGAGCTTGAAGGAAAGCACCTCGCCGGTCGCGTACCGGTACTCCCCCAAGCGAGGATAGCCGAGCCAGTCGAACGGGCTGCGGTCGTCGCCCAGCGCCGCTGCGACGATCTCGCGGGCGACGCTCTCGAAGTTGTCGCTGTTACTCAGCAGC
>JBDHHL010000306.1:0-5763 GCA_039589375.1 Gemmatimonadota bacterium
ATGACGTCGCGCAGGCGCTGGAACTGGCTGAAGAACTGCTCGAGGAAGGCGAGTTCGATCAGGATGCGTATCTTCAGCGCCTCGTCCGCTGGATGATGGAAAACGGGCGTGGCATAGGCATCCAAACCTATCGAGTCCTGAAGTTGGCTCAGAAAGGTGCGCGAGGCACCGAGGCGGCGCGGACCGTCTGGGAGGCGTCGGGCGGCTACGCGGCCGGTAATGGGGCGATCATGCGGTGCGCCCCCGTGGCGCTCCGCTGGCGAACGGATCCGCTGCGCCTGGTCCAGGATGCGGGCCACAGCGCTCGAGTCAGTCACTACGATCCGCGTTGCGTTTGGACCACCGTCGCTACCTGCGCCACGATAGCCCATGGGCTGGCCGGCACGCACTGGACCTTGCACGAGTTGGCCGACGGCCTGGAAGGCGCCGGCGCTCCGGAGGAAGTCGCGGAAGCGGTGCGGCGATCGGCGGTCGCCGATCTCGCCGACCTCGACTTGGGAGAGCCGCGCTCGATGGGCTACACGGTACGGACGATGACCGCCGGTCTCTGGGCTTTCCTCAACGCGACAGACTTCGAGGGCCCGTTGCTGCAGGTGGTCAACGCCGGCGGCGACACCGACACCAACGGTGCCGTGGTAGGTGCTGTCCTGGGGGCTCGCTTCGGAGCGCGCGCGATCCCCGATCGCTGGGCAGAAAGCCTGTACGATCGTCGGGCGTTGGAGTCGCTGGCCGACCGCCTCTGGGAAGCATCTTGACTGCCTCCGAGCGCGCAGGTTCCTCAGCTGCTGACAGCATTCAGCTTTGCCTTGCCAGCTTCATTGATGGAGTAGCGATCGCCATCGACGGTGATCAGACCCATCTTCTCCATTTCCCGCAGACTGGCGCGGACTCGGTAGACAGGCTGACGGGCAACCTCGCGAATCTCTTCGACGGTACGGGGCTCATCTAGAGCCTCGAGCACGTCGCGGCCGGCCAACGTCAACGTCCCGTCAGCGTTGATGCACGCCATCTCAACTCTCGCTCTGTTAGAGATCCTTTTTGCAGAAGTACCAGTCCGTGCACTCGAACCCCTTGGCAGCGACCCTTTCTTCCGCCGCGTCCTGGGTTTGGGGCGGCGGCATGATGACCTTGTCGCCGGGCCGCCAGTTGGCGGGCGTCGCCACCTGGTGCTCGTCGCTCGTCTGCAGCGCCTGGATCAGCCGCAGCAGCTCATCCATGTTCCGGCCGGTGGTCAGCGGGTAGTAGACCATGGCGCGGACAACCTGGCTCGGATCGATGACGAATACGCAGCGCGACGTTTCCGTCTTGCTCTCGCCGGGCATGATCATCCCGTACTTCGACGCCACGTCTTTGTTCAAGTCGGCGATCACGGGATAATCGATCTTCATCCCCATCTTCTCTTCGATGTTTCGGACCCACGCGATGTGAGAGTAGACGCTGTCGATGCTCAGCCCCATGAGCTCGCAGTTCATCGCTCGCAGCTCGTCCTGGACCTCGGCGAAGGCGATGAACTCGGTAGTACACACGGGCGTGAAATCGGCTGGGTGTGAGAACAAGATCAGCCAGCTGCCTTTGAAATCCTCGAGCCGGATAACGCCGTGCGTGGTCGGGGCCTCGAACTGGGGTGCAGGCATACCGAGCCGTGGCAGTCCGGTGCTCTCCGGAATCTGGACTTCCTGAGTATCACTCATTACTGAAATCTCCACGATTTGATGTTGTGTCAGTCTTCAGCCAACGATAGAGAGCGACCCCGCACAAGCTCTCGCTCGCGGGGCCGGGCTCAAACTTACACACTGTCGGACTAGGCGCTACCACCTGGGGCGCATGGGTTTGCGGTTGGATTGCGGGCGGGCGGCCGCGCCGCCTCCGGCGGATTCAGCCGAAGAGCGCGCGAAGCGAGGGCGGCTCCCTATACGCGAACAGGACTGGGCGCCGGCGCACTTCCGTGCGCCATCGACCCAGCCCTGCCTCACGCGACCCGCTCGAGCCCACAGCGAGCAGTCCCGACACGTGTCGTCTACACCGCCTCTCTCAAGACGGGTGTTCTGGCGGGAGTCGGCTTCTAGCCTAACGGCTTCTAGCCTACTAGTCGGGACTCTCCTACCTCGGCTAGAACCGCGGTCCATGCCATACCGCGGCAGAAGAGCCCCTAGCAGCCCGACCGGCGGCGTGCATCGACGACCGACGGCGGGAACTGCACCCCGACCTGGGGCAAGCCGTGTGCCGAAGGATGTGTCATGGATTTCGGCCTAGCGAAGCCAAGACTGCGGTCGCCAAAGGCGTCCTACGTCGTTTCGGCGCCGCAAGTTGGCCCCACGATGCAACAGTCCCGTCACAGGTGTCCTACACGTGTATCGATAATCCATTCGTCCCGCCATTTGTTTCCGTAGACAGATGTTTCCCGACTGGCGGGCGTCACGTTGCAGTCCGGGGTTTCCGGACACCGAGGTGCCGCTGCATGTTACTGGTCGCCTCAAAACCATAGAGCCTAACACGAGGGGGGATCATGAACTCAACGCGTGCTAGCGGTCGAAAAGGGTCCCGGCTTGGTCATGCTGCGGCTTCGCTTCTTGTCGCTTCGCTCGCGATCGCCACAGCCTGCTCGTCACCGTACCCGTCGCCGCCCGAAACGCGGCGCGATGCGGTCGCCGACACTCTGCACGGGGTAGAGTTCATCGACCCGTACCGCTGGCTGGAGGACCAGGATGCTCCAGCCACGCGCGCTTGGATCGACGCGCAGAACGCCTACGCCGAGACGATCATCGGCCAGTCACCGCTACGGACGGAACTGAGAGAACGGCTTCGCTCGTTGATGGATGACGACGACTTCGGCTGGCCGAGCCGGCACGACGACCACGAGTATTTCTGGATGCGGCGAGCGGGTACCGACCTGCCCGTCATCTACCGGCGCCCTGCAGCGGATTCAGCTTCACCGATCGATCCCGGTGCCGACTACGAGGCTATCATCGACCCTCACGAAATGAGTCCCGACCACACGACCCGCGTCGCGACGCAATCGTTCTCGCCGGATGACAAGTACGTGATCTACAGCGTCAGGGATGGCGGCCAAGACGAACTGGAGATCCGAGTCCGCGACATCGAAGCCGGCCAAGACCTTCCCGACAGACTGCCGAACGGGCTCTACAGCAGCTTCTCCTGGAAACAGGACGGCAGCGGCTTCTACTACAGCGCGCGTTCGCGAGAGACCGGAGCCCGGATTCGGTTCCATCGTCTGGGCACCGACATCTCCGACGATGTGGAGCTATTCGGTGAAGGCCATGGGCCCGACAAGTTCGTCGGTATGAGCCAGCTCGATGGGGGGCGCTATTTCCTGTACGAGATCTGGCACGGCTGGTCGCGGATCGAAGTCCACGTTCAGGATGTGGCGAACGACGGACCGGTCGTAACGATCGCCGGCGCGGATCTCGACGCGCGGTTCTACCCGCAGTTCCACAACGGCGAGCTGTACATGCGGATGAACCTGGATGCACCCAACAACCGAATCGTCGCCGTCGATCTCGGGCGCCCGGAACGCGAGAACTGGAGGGAGGTCATTCCCGAGTCGGACGACGTATTGCAAGGATTCACCTTCATCGAGGACAGGCTGTACGTCACCTACCTCCACAACGTGAGCACCGAGATAAAGATCTTCGAGTCTGATGGGACAGCGGTGGGTGAAGTCGATGTTCCGGAGTTCCACACCGCCAATATGTGGGGCGCCGGTGAAGGCAAAGCGTTCCTGAATCTCACGTCCTTCACGCAGCCGTCGATCACCTACCGCGTGGATCTGGAGACGGGCGAGCGAGAAGTCTGGCGTGAACGCAACGTGGATTTCGACGCTGCCGGGATCGAAGTCAAACAGTCGTGGTACACGTCGAAGGACGGTACGCGCGTTCCCATGTTCGTGATGCACCGCGAAGGGCTGGAGCTGACAGGTGACCATCCCACCTGGCTGTATGGCTACGGCGGTTTCATCGCTGCGTTGACCCCACGTTTCGACCCGATGGTTGCTGCGTGGGTCGAGCGGGGCGGCGTGTACGCGATGGCGAACCTGCGAGGCGGAAGCGAGTTCGGCGAGCGCTGGCACCGCGCCGGGATGCTCGGCAACAAGCAGAACGTGTTCGACGACTTCATCGCGGCCGCCGAGTACTTGATCGAAACCGGTTACACCAACCCGAAGAAGCTTGCGATCCGCGGATACAGCAACGGCGGACTGTTGGTGGCCTCGGCACTGACGCAGCGTCCTGACCTGTTCCGCGCGGTACTGTGCGGCTTCCCGGACCTCGACATGGTGCGATTCTTCACATTCACGGAAACCAACAACCTGCCTGCGCTGCACGAGTACGGTAATGCCGCGATTCCGGAGCAGTTCGAGTTCCTCAGCCGCTACTCGCCCTACCAGCACGTGGACGACGGGACGAAGTATCCCGCTGTGATACTGACCTCGGGTGATCTCGATACGCGGGTCCCTCCGCTGCAGGCTCGCAAGATGGCCGCGAGGCTCCAGGCGGCGACGAAGTCGGGGCTCCCGGTGATCCTTCGCTACGACCCGAAGGGCGGGCACGCCGCGAACCGCGGGCGTCCGTTCAGCAAGGCGGTAGACGACAACGCCGCCGAACTGGCCTTCGTGATGCAACAAGTCTTTGAGGCCGGGATGGCTAGGCCCAACTAGCCGCCGCGACGCGGCGTACTCGAATGCCTTTTGGTGATGGAGGGATGAAGGTGAGAGGGGTTCCCAGTCTTATCTGATGTGCTTCGCGGGAAGGGCGACGGTTGTCACCCGCCGTTGCCTTTCCCGTTCCCTTTTCCGCTCTTGTCTTTACCGTCCTTCTTGCCGGACGTATCCTTATCGCCGTTACCACCGGTGCCGTCACCCGTGGTACTATCGTCCTTCTTTCCGTCGTTGCCGTTGCCCTTACCGTCGTTGTTGCCGTTACCGCCGTTACCCTTGTCGCCGTCCTTGTTCCCGTTGTTGCCGTCGTTCCCGTTGTTTCCGTTGCCCTTACCGTCGTTATTGCCGTTACCGTTGTTCCCTTTGTCGCCGTCTTTGTTCCCGTTGTTGTCTTTGTCCTTCTTGTCCTTCTTATCCTTCTTGTCCTTCTTGTCGTTACCCTTGTCTCCGTCGTTACCGCCCCCGCCGTCGTTCCCATCCCCCTGACCACTCAAGCTCGGGCGGCAGGTCACCGCTCCCTCTCGCACGGCCGGCGGATACGGCTCGACCTGGCCGACGTAGACAGCACACGCATGGTCACGGTCGACCAGCTTCTCGTGCACGGCCCGCGCCGCCCAGCCGCCGTCCCCAGCACGGATCTCGAGATTGACACCCGGGGTCGGGTTGTAATCAAAAGCTGGCGAGGAAGCGAAGCTGGCACCTCCCACTCCACCGAAGTAGGTGGACTGCCCCGCGAAGTAGTTCTCCTGCGCCACGGCCAGGTTCCTGAGGTCGCTCTCAGCCGCCGCAACCATGGCCCGGCTCTTCGACCTAACCATCGCCTTTGTGCCGATCGCCGACAGCACGCCGAGCAGGAGCAGTACGGTGATCATCTCGATCATCGTCATGCCCCAGCGATTTCGGGGCAGAATGCGGAGCAGCGTGCAAGCGTTTCGCCCCGGGCTCACCGAGCCATCAGGGCGGGCCTCGAGCGTAAGCTCTCTAACTGTATCGCTACTGGACGAATCGGACATAATTACCGACCCACATGTTCGAGATGCCCGATCACAGCGGCCATCTCTTGGGTTCTGCCGAGACTACGTAGCGGGGGA
>JBDHHL010000307.1:0-7685 GCA_039589375.1 Gemmatimonadota bacterium
CGCGCCGTTGCCCCGGCATCTGCTCCGGATCGTGCAGCGTCTTGAACTCCACGAACTCGGCCCGCGATGTCGGGTCCAGATCCTTGATGAAGTCGGCGAGCGGGAAGCCCATCCATGGGATGACCATCGACCAGGCTTCGACGCAGCGCAGCCGGTAGACGCGCTCCTGGGCAGGATAGCGCTTGAGAATGTCCTCGATGTCATAGACGCCCGGCTTGTTTACCGCGCCCTCGACGGTCAGCGTCCAGGGACGCGTGCGCAGCGTATGGGCGTTCTTAACCGGATCGCTCTTGCTCGTCCCGAACTCGTAGAAGTTATTGTAGCTCGTGACATCGTCGTACGGCGTAAGCTCGTCCTGCTGGCCGGGCTCGCTGGGCCCGCCCGCTTCCCGCTCCGACCCCTCACGAGCGCAGGCGGCCAGCGGCGCTGCCGCGGCGGTAAGACCGAGCCCGATTCCGAGGGTCGCGGCGCTGCGGATGAACTCGCGCCGGTTCACGTACAGCCCCTCGTCCGTGACCTCCGATTCCTTTATCTGTGGCGGCCTGCGTATCAGCATGCGCGGAACCTCTTATCTATGCGGATTCAGCGGCTGCGCTCTAACGGCGGAGCCGATCCTCGTGGCGGCGATTGCCATCGCTTAACACCTTAGCGAGGCCCGCGGTTCCACCTGGGGTGACAAAGAGAACGGCCGTCTCGAGGGACGGCCGTTTCCAGCACTATTCCAGTTGACTCTGTCGCGTTATCTGCGACCTCCGATCCGAATCCCGACGGTGCCGCCGCTCGTGTGATACCGAGGGCCGATCGGAAGCCGCCTGTTGTTGGGAAAGCGGACGTTTATCGCGGAGGGTGTGCAGTTGTCACCGCCGCGACCATGGCCGCCGACCCCGATCAGCACGTCGATTCCGACCCCGTTTCCGCCGCCACGCCTCCCGCGGTCGCCGAGGCTCAGAAGCGATGGCTCGGAGACTCGGATGGGGGACAGGCCGGATTCCACTGCCACCGGTATGATCCGGGGCCGCGGAACTAGCGGAGCGGTGAGATCGGACGAGGACGCCTCGGAGAGAATGGCGTGAAAGTCCATGATGTCCAGCGCTGGATCGTCCACGTCTACATCCGAGATCGTGAAGTCGGTTGCCATGCTCCACGCGCTCGCGGGCGCTGAGGACGCCTCCAACCTGGCCTCGTCCTCGTCCGGTTCGGGCTGGGGCAGGGTCACGAGGTTCACGGGCCCTTCCGCCGAGCCACGTGCTCCGAAGCCCAGCCGTCCGAATCCGAGCACGACGACGTGAACGAGCACCGACGCGCCAAGGGCTATCGCGAGGATCCGAGCGTAGTTCTTTCGCTGGCGTCTCATTTTTATTCCTCTCCGAGCAGGTGACATCGGCCGGCCACCCGTCTCCCCCGGCGGACGGAGTCAGGCACTGCGCTGATGAAAGCTAGCCACTAAGTCCATTCTCGCGCAATTCCCGGCCTCCGTCAAGCGTTTCTGACCCATCCCTGGCTGACACCTTCCGGGGCCGCTCTGCGTACGGGACGGTTGAGCAGGCCATCCATGGCCCGAGCCAGGTGCAGAACGCCCTCGAACCCATTCAGAGCATGGAAACGTTGATTACAGACCTGCGCTACGCCGTCCGTCGGCTGGCGCAGCGCCCGGGATTCGCCGTCATCGCTATGCTGACCATAGCGCTGGGCGTAGGTGCCAACAGCGCGATCTTCAGCATCGTCAACGCCATCCTGCTGCGTCCCCTACCCGTCGAGTCGCCGGACCGGCTGGTGGAGATCTACTCGCAGGAAGGCGATGAGGAGCCCGTCACGCAGGCGTACCCCGACTATCTCGATATTCGCGCCCGGGATGATCTGTTCTCGGGAGTCACCGCCTACACCGTGGACTTCTTCAGCGTGGACATGGGGCAGGAGCCCGAGGTGATGCTGGGCGAGTCGGTGTCGGGCAACTACTTCGAGGTTTTGGGCGTGCCGTGGCCGTCATCAGTCACGCCTTTTGGAATCGACGTTTCGCCTCCGATTCCACCGTCTTGGGCCAGATGCTGAGAGTGAAGGGCCGGCCAGTCGAGATCATCGGCGTGATGCCGCCGAAGTTCAAGGGCCTACTCGTGGGTTTCTCCTCGGAACTCTGGCTTCCGCTCACGGCGAATGTGTCTTTCTCCGCGGACGACCTCGATGACCGCCAGTCGCGTTGGTTGCTGATGAAGGGGCGCTTGCGACCGGGCGTGACGCCGGATCAGGCGCAGGCCGGCCTGGACGTGCTGGCGGGGCAGCTGGCCGCGGCCTATCCGGAGAGCAATGCTGACCGGCGGTTCCCGGTCATCCCGACGAACGATGTCCGGCTACATCCTATGATCGATCGCGCCCTAGTTCCGGTCGCCGCGCTGTTGATGACCGTCGTCGGCCTGCTCTTGCTGATCGTGTGCACGAACCTGGCGAACCTGCTGCTCGCCCGGGCGCTCGCTCGAAGGAAAGAGATCGCGATTCGGCTGGCGATCGGTGCGGGACGCGGGCGCCTGGTCCGGCAGCTGCTGACCGAAAGCGTGCTGCTCGCGTTGCTGGGAGGAGTACTCGGCCTGGCCGTGGCTTGGGGAACGGTGGAGCTGCTGGTCAGATTTCAGCCGCCCATCCTCTTCAGGCTCTCGCTCGATCTCGGGATCGACGGTCGGGTGCTCGCCTTCACGTTCTTCGTCTCGGTGCTCGCCGGGGTGCTCTTCGGTCTCGCCCCGGCGTTGCAGGCTACCCGGCCGCAGCTAACGCCGGCGCTCAAGAACGAGATGGAGGCCGTGACGCGAAAGCGCCGCACCTTCGGCCTGCGCGGATCGCTGGTCGTCGTCCAGGTCGCCGTCTCGCTGGTGCTGCTGATCGGGGCGGGCTTGTTCGTGCGCAGCCTGATCGGGGCACAGCGGATCGACCCGGGCTTCGAGCGCGAGCAGGCCGCCATCATCACGGTCGCGCCCACGCTCGCCGACTACGACACCGCGCGAGTGAAGAACCTGTTCGCCGAGCTGCGCCAGCGGGCTCGGGCGCTACCCGGTGTGGAGGCGGCGGCGCTCGCCAGCCACCTGCCGCTTGGGGTATCGGTCAACATGAACGAGCTGTACGTCGAGGGCGCCGAGACATCGGAGGATGATGCGCCCAGCATCGACGTCACCGTCGTCAGTCCCGGCTACTTCGAGACGATGGCGATCCCGCTGCTTCAGGGGCGCGACTTCGGCGACGGGGACGACGACACCGCACCGCTGGTCGTCATCGTTAACCAGGCCGCGGCACGGCGGTTCTGGCCCGGCGAGGATCCGATCGGCAGGCGGCTGCGGCTGGGCGGCCCCGATAGCCAGCTGCGCGAGATCGTCGCCGTCGCGCAGACCACCAAGGTGCGGACGCTGGGTGAAGAGCCACGCCCCTACCTCTACATGCCGCTACTTCAGAGGCACCGCGGCATCATGTCGCTGATCGTGCGGACGAGCGGTGACCCGGCGAGCACGGTACCCTTGCTGCGACGTGAGGCTCTGCTGCTGGACGAGAGTCTGCCCATCATGGAGCTGAAGACGATGAGGCAGCATCTGGGCATCATGCTGTTCGCGCCGAGAATGGGGGGAATACTGCTGGGAATCTTCGGTGGGTTGGCCATCTTGCTCGCGACGATCGGTATCTACGGCGTCGTGTCCTTCGCCGCCGCGCAGCGGACGCGCGAAGTGGGTATCCGAGTCGCGCTGGGCGCTCGCCCCGGCGATGTCGTGCGATTGGTGATAGGGCAGGGGATGGTGATGGTCGGTGTCGGCGCGGCGATCGGCCTCGTTCTGGCCTTCGCAGGGACTCGACCGCTGGGCAGCTTCCTCTACGGGGTCAACGTATCGGACCCGACGACGTTCCTGGGGATTACGCTGCTGCTGGCTGGGGTGGCGTTCGTGGCGACCATGGTCCCGGCGCTGCGTGCGGCGCGGCTCGATCCGACGGTGGCGTTGCGGCGCGAGTGAGATGTTAGGGGTAGGGGCGGCGGGTGGATCGTCTCGCTTCATGTCGCGCCGCACGGGCATTAAACGCGGACGGGCAGCGGCGCTCCAAATGTCCGCTCGCGCGATCCACCACGCCGCCGCACACGAACGGCTTGCCGCGGCCGTGTCGCGCCGGACGGGCAGCGATCGCGGACTGGCAGCGGCGCTTCCAATGTCCGCTCGCGCGATCCACCCGCCGCCTCACACAAACGGCCTTCCCCGCGGATGTCGCGCCATTCGCTGCTGGCATCGCTGCGCCCGTTCAGTGGCTGCAGCCGCTCTGTTTCTCGCTGTCCTGACAGCGGCTTCTTGCCACAGCATCGTCGGTTCGCGCGAAGTGCCGGCTCGGATGTTCGTCGGCGCCACGTTAGACGGCAGCTTGGTCGGGATCGTGACCGTCGACTCGCTCGAAGTATGCCTGCGCGGGAAGGGTGAAGCCCAGTTCCTCCCGCTTGCCGGCGATCGGGCGTTGGCCGAAGATCCAGTCTTGAGCATTGAGTGTTCTCGGATCACCCCACTGACTGCTGAAGAACTCTCGGAGGTATTCGACGGACAAGGTGGTAGTCGGGGCGAAGCCGAAATCCCGGAGAATGCTTCGCCCATCGTGGATGGCTCACGCGGATACGTGCGCATCCCCGGCGAGTGGATCTCGACCGAGTATTTCCTGCGTTACAACGAGGCGTTCATCCGTCTCGTGCGGTGGTCCCACGGGAACCATTGGGGTGGCGAGGTCGACCACACCTACCGGATCGAGATGGCTGACGGGCGGCGCGTGATCCGAACCGTCCGATCCCGCGAGCGGGATGTGGAGCTGGACTAAAGGGGCTCGATATCGCAAACGGAGCCATTCATGCCCGCTGAAAGTGATCTACCTGAGGGGGAGCGCTCCAGCGCCGGAGCTGGGGTGGTTCCCGTGAATGCCACGTTCGACGATGGCGCTATCGATCGCTTCGTTCGGTGCGTATCCGAGGCTTGCGAGAAGCACGGTCGCTTGATCATCGACGCGACACACAATCAGTGGCTGGACCCCGGCGGACTCGTCAGCCTCTTCATCGTCGGCGACTGGCTTCGCGATCGAGGTTTCCCGAAAGCCCAACTGCTACTACCGAGGAATGCGGACACTCGCGGCTACTGGAGACGGATGGGGGTAGTCGAGTACGCGGGCGACTACTTCGATGTTAGCGGGGATCTGACGCCGTTCGAAGGCGGTCGAGATGGTCCGCTGATCCCTTTGACCAGGCTGGAAGCGAGCACCGACTTCTCCGTCGGAGAGAACCCGCAAAGGGACCTATTCGGTCGGGTCATTGACCTGCTGAGGAGCAAGCTGGGATTGGGCGGTGCCGTGGCTATGACAACGGCGATCGAGTTATCGGAAGTCTCCAGTGAAATGATGAGCGAAACGGGAAGAGCGGTGTGGTTCTCGGCACAGACATATTCGTGGAGGGCTAGGCTGGGTCGCCGTGTCGTACTCTGCGCTTTCGGGTGTCACGCGTATAGACCCCGTGCCGCTCTGGAGGAGCGACATGCCAGCAGGTACGGCTCGCGCTGGGACGATGCGACTGCGCTCGAGGCCACGCTCCTGCACGGCAGCACGCGGTTTAGCGCCACTCGTCCGCGCGGTCTTGGCGCGCTTCGTCGGGCGGCAACGCGTCTTGACGGAAAGCTGACGGTTCGATCGGGCACGGCTCGCATCTGTATGGTCCCCTCCTGGGATCAGGGCGAACCGATGGCCACCGACCTGCCGGAGTATCCAGGGACGCTCCTCACTCTTACTACTCCAGCGCCGGGGATGGTTGAACGTTGACTAGGGCGTCGTAGCCTGCCTGGGTTCGGGAGGAGGCCGGGCGGGTCGTTGGAGCGGACATTTGAGCGCCGCTCCCGTCCGCGATCGGCGCCCGTCCGGCGCGATATGAAGCGACACGGCCCGCCCGGTCTCCCAACCCCGCCGGATAGCCGCTCCCAGCCTGCCGCAGTACATTACCGACCAATCGCCAGCCATCTAAGCCAATAGACGGCAGTCCAGCCAACGGAGGAGTGCCATGCGCCGGAACGCCTTCATCCTGTTCGTGGGCCTCGTGCTCGCCTTGGGCCTGGGGTCTTCGACGGGTCTCGCGCAGGAGGACGCGGAGTACGCCCAGCGGATCAAGGAGTACACGACGGACCCGCGCTTCCTGAGCGATCTGGTCGACTATCTGCCCAGCTCGGAGACGGTGCCGTCGCCGCTGGAGCACTTCGGCGAGATCATCGGCGCGCCCGGCATCCTGCACAACACGACGGATATCTACGGCTACATGCGTGCGCTCGCGGAGGCGTCGCCGCGCGTGGAGGTCCGCTCCATCGGCCGCACAGAAGAGGATCGGGAGATGATCGAGGTGATCATCGCCGACCAGGCGACGATCGCCGATTTGGAAAGCTATCGCGGCTACCTGAACCGGCTGGCGGACCCGCGCGGGCTGAGCGATGAGGAGGCGCAGCAAATCATCGGCCTTGCCAAGCCGATCTATTACGTGACCGGCGGGCTCCACTCGCCGGAGACCGGGCCGCCGGAGATGCTGACGGAGCTGGCGTACCGGCTGGCCGTGGAGGAGTCGCCGCACGTACAGGCGATCCGCGAGAACCTGATCACGGTCATCGTGCCGGTGCTGGAGCCCGATGGCCGCGATCGCATGGTCGATGTCTACAACTACTACAAGGCGAACCGCGATGTCGGGCCGGGCCTCCCCTATTGGGGCAAGTACGTCGCGCACGACAACAACCGCGACGGGTTCGGGCTGGCGCTGGCGCTGACTCGCCACGTCCTGAACCGCTACCTGTACTGGAAGCCGACGGTCATGCACGACCTGCACGAGTCGGGCTACTACCTGTACGTGTCCACCGGTACGGGGCCGTACAACCAGGAGCTCGACGCGCTGACCATCGACGAGTGGCACAACATCTCGCACGAGGAGGTCACGCAGCTGACCAAGCGCGGCATGCCGGGCGTGTGGACTCACGCTTTCTATACCGGTTGGGCGGCCAACTACCTGATGTGGTTCGCGAACACGCGCAACAGCATCGGCCGCTTCTACGAGACGCTGGGTAATCGCGGGGCGGATACGGTCGAGCGCGAGCTGCGCGAGTCGGTGGTGTCGCGCGAGTGGTATCGCCCCAACCCGCCGCTGAAGAAGGCGATGTGGTCGCTGAGGAACAACACGAACTACATGCAGAGCGGTGTGCTGGTCGCTTTGAAGTACGTGGCGGACAAGGGCGACGATTTCGTCGAGAACTTCTACCTGCGGGGCGTGCGGGCGGTGGAGCGCGGGAAGAGCGAGGCGCCGTATGCTTGGGTGATTCCGCGCGAGCAGAGGCGGATGCTGGCGACGGTAAGCCTCGTTGGGCTGCTGATCGACCAGGGGCTGGAGGTTCACGTTGCGGAGGAGGATCTTGTTTGGTCCGCGGGCGCGGGCGCGGGCGAGGGCGCGGACGAAGCCACCAGCGACGACGCCGACGAGGAGCTGAAGGCGGCGCGAGGTTCGTATGTAGTCAGGGCGGATCAGCCGTATCGGACGCTTGCTCGGGTACTCTTGGATGTTCAGGAGTTCCCGGAGGACGCACGGCCGCCCTACGACGACACCGGCTGGACGCTGCCCTTCCTGCACCACGTGGAGACCTACCGCGTCGACGACCAGGCCATCTTGTCGGCACGGA
>JBDHHL010000308.1:0-5744 GCA_039589375.1 Gemmatimonadota bacterium
AACTGCATCATCTGGGACGAGCCCGTCCCAGCGCATGCCGGCAGGGTTAGTGCCAAAAGCCAGTGCGTTCTCGGAGTCGCGAAAGCAATCGAGTAGCACCACAAAGAAGTCGCTCGAGGGTGCCATATCGTCCCGCTTGAGGGTGGTGGCACGGACGTGCGACGCGTCCTCCATCAACAGACGGCCGCCGAAGTACATGTAGTCTGCGTCATATGCTACAAGGAACTCCGTTTGCTCCGACGGGTCGGCGCCCGAATGCGGCATGCTCATGAACGCAGTCAATGGCTCGACTTCCATCCATGCGGGTTCGTCCAAGCGTCCATCCAGTCGGATCGGGCGGGAGATTCTCGTCAGCTCGAGTGGCTCGAGATCGGCCGAATTCTGACCGAACGACTCCGTCGGACGAAAAACGAACAGGATTAGGATGCTCACCACAGCACCGACAAGAAAGTCTTTGCGGTCCATATCGTGCCCCTTGCTGTGGAATCTCCCCAACTCCGTTGACAACCCGGACACCACGTTAGCTCGCCACAGTCAATTACCGATCAACTCGATGCCTATCTGAGTCAATTCAGCCACCGGCTGTCAAAACCCTGAAACGGGGTGCTAAGCCCAGCCAAACCTTGTCCCATAGTAGATAGACAGACTGAAGTCCTATGCCGGATATCAGTGTAGGAGTTTGCTTTTGTCCCCGCCAAGTATGTCGCTCCTAAACGGAGTGTCCAGGAGTGTATCAGCGTTTGGTTCCGTCCGGTTGGCGGCTCGAACAGTCGGAAAGGGGTGATTTCAGTTCACGATTCGGTCGGGTAGCGATTGACGGAGCGGTAATCAGCGGCCTTGGTGTTGAGAATCCTGCACGCGAGTTGCACCTCCACTGGTTGGTGCCCGCCAGGATCTGATGGCGTCGTCAGAAAACCAGATGGTGAGGTCGCCGCGTCTGCGTAAGCCCGCCTCGTACTCAGGCCAATTCCGAATCCGGAAAGGGGATTTGACGTACTTGTATTGGCTGCGTTTCCGATACTTCATCGGTGACGACTCCGGATCATGGCATCACTACAACGATGCACCGGAACCCAGAGCCATGCACCAACGCCACTCCTAGTCATGCATCATGCCCGGCGCACAAACGACAGCGGAGAGCCTCGAATCAAGGCTCTCCGCTCGGCCGTCCGTGTAGGGGCGCGATCGATCGCGCCCTGCCCTCCCTACTCGTCCATCCAGCTCATCATGCCGCGAAGATCATCGCCGACCTGGTCGATCGGATGGTCGGCCTCGAGTTCTTCCAGCTTCGAGAACGACGGACGCCCCGCTTGGTTCTCAAGGATCCACTCGCGCGCGAACACGCCGCTCTGAACATCATCCAGCAGCTTGCGCATCGTCTCGCGCGTTTCCTTGGTGATGATCTGCTTGCCCGCGATCATGTCGCCGTACTCGGCCGTGTCCGAGACGCGCTTGCGCATCCCGCTGATGCCGAAGCGGTAGATCAGGTCCATAATGAGTTTCAGCTCGTGCAGGCACTCGAAGTACGCGATTTCCGGCTGATACCCGGCCTCGACCAAGGTCTCCCAACCTGCCTTGATTAGCTCGCAGACGCCGCCGCAAAGCACGGCCTGCTCGCCGAACAGGTCTGTCTCCGTCTCCTCTTTGAAGGTCGTCTCGATGACGCCTGCGCGGGTCGCGCCAAGGCCCTTCGAGTAGGCCAGAGCCAGCGCCATCGCTTTGCCGGTCACATCCTGGTGGATGGCTACCAGCGACGGAACGCCCGAGCCCTGCTCGTAGCACTCGCGGACCAGCGCGCCCGGACCCTTCGGCGCGATCATGAACACGTCGACGTCGGCCGCGGGGACGATCTGTTTATAGTGGATATTGAACCCGTGCGAGAAGATCACCGCGTCGCCTGTCTCGAGGTTCGGAGCGATGTGGTTCCTGTAGACCTCAGCCTGCACGTGATCCTCGGTCAGAATCTGGACAAGCTGCGACTTCGCCGCGCAGTCGGCCGCGGCCATCGGCTCGAAGCCATCCGCCGCTGCCTGTTCGTAGCTCTCCGTGCCCTGTAGCTCGGCCACCTCCACGGTCAGCCCGCTGTCTCGCAGGCAAAGCGCCTGCGCCCGGCCCTGAATGCCATATCCGATGACGCCAATCGTCTTGTCGGCCAACACGGCCAGATCGGCATCGCCCTCATAGTAGATCTTAGCCATCTTACGTGCCCCTCCCAGTGTTGTGGGACGCTTCTTGCCGCGCCCGCTACGTTCGTTTTGGGGACGCCTGCTGCGCCCACTCTCGGGCGACGTGCGCCCTGCGTATATCTTGTCTTCTTCCGCCGCATGCCACCGCTACGCCGCTGGGCCACCCTCGTCCGCGGTTTCCCCCGAATCGCCGTCCGCCGTTCGGAGGGACATGATCGTCTCGATCATGTGCCGTCGCCGTTAGGAGGGGCCGAATGGAAACGTATGGGACCGATCCGGCCCGAGGCCCCTAGGTCGCCCTCAGACCTCTCGCCAGAACCACGCGACCGGTCCTCATCAGCTCCCGAATCCCGTACGGTCTCAGCAGATTGACAAGTCCATCAACCTTGTCTCTCGTGCCGGTGATCTGCACGATCATCGTCTCGTCGCCGACATTGTCGACCTGCGCGCGAAACACTTGCGCCAGCGCCACGATCTCCGGACGCTGCTCGGGCTTCGCGTTTATCTTCACGAGCGCCAGCTCGCGAGGCACGATGTCGGTCTTCGTGTGGTCCGACAGCGCCACCACGTCGACCAGCTTCATGAGCTGGTGCTCGATCTGGTCCATGATCTGCGGGTCGCCTTCATCGTCGACAACGATCGTCATCCTCGAGTATTTCTCCCCGGTCGGGTCGTCGTAGTTGGCGTCGATCGTCGCGCCGACGGCCAGGCTGTCGATGTTGTAGCCACGCCTGGAGAACAGCCCCGCGACCTTCGCCAGAACGCCGGGTCGGTTATTCACGAGTGCTGCGATAGTGTGTTTCATTTTTCTCCGCCCCCGGTGGCGTCGTCGAGGTTCTCCCACAGGTCTCGGAAAGACTTCCCGGCCGGGATCATCGGGAACACGCACTCCTCGGGCTCGATCCTGAAGTCCATGAAGACGGGCCGGTCGTTGATCCCGAGCGACCATTCGATCGCGTCGCGGACTTCTTCGCGCTTGGTGATCGTACGTCCCGCCCCGCCGTATGCGTTGCAGATGTCAGCGAACGGCGGGTTGCCTGCCAGGTCAACGCCTGAGTAGCGCCTGTCAAACAGCAGCTGCTGCCACTGTCGCACCATGCCGAGGCAACTGTTGTTCAGGATCGCAACCTTGATCGGGAGCTTCTCGTGAATGCACGTCGCCAGTTCCTGGATGTTCATCTGGATGCTGCCGTCGCCGGCGATGTTGAACACCGGCATGTCCGGCGAGGCAACCTGCGCACCGATGGCCGCTGGGAAGCCAAAACCCATCGCTCCCAATCCCCCCGAACTCAGGAACTGCCTCGGTTCGGCGCATCGATAGAACTGCGCGGCCCACATCTGGTGCTGGCCGACCTCCGTCGCCACAATGGCCTCGCCGTTCGTAGCGTTGAAGATCTCGTTCAGGACGTACTGCGGATACACGCCTTCACCCTCGGGGATGAATAGCTGGTGCTCGGAGCGGAACTCATCCAGATGATCTTCCCACGCGCCCCGCTTTCGCTCATCAACCGCCTCGGCCAGAGCCGGGAGAACTAACTTCGCGTCGCCGAGAATACCGACATCCGCGTCCCGGTTCTTGCCGATCTCCGCGGGATCCACATCAATGTGGATGACCTTCGCGCCCGGCGCGAAAGTGTTCAGGTCACCCGTCACTCGGTCATCGAACCGCGCGCCGACCGCGATGATCAGATCGCAATGATTGATTGCGTATGACGCGTACGCCGTGCCGTGCATGCCCGGCATCCCCAGCGACTGGTTGTCCGTCTCCGGGTAAGCGCCTTTGCCGAGCAGCGTGTTCACGACGTAGACATTTGTCTTCCTGGCGAGCTCCCGGATCTCGTCCCGCGCGTCGGCGCTCACAACGCCGCCACCCACGTACAGCAGCGGCTTCGCCGATTCCGCGATGAGCTTCGCCGCCGCCTCGATGGCTTGAGGGTCGCCTTCGCGGGGCGGGTTGTAACCTTCCAGATCGAAGACACCGTTCGTCGGCGCGTCGTTCCACTCCACCTCCGCCAGCGAGATGTCCATCGGTAGGTCAACCAGGCAGGGGCCTGGTCGGCCAGTGCTGGCGACATAGAATGCCTCTCGCACCGTAGCGAGCAAGTCCTCCGGGCGCTTGATCAGCCGGTTGTTCTTCGTGATCGGGTTGGTGATGCCCGTGACGTCCGCTTCCTGGAACGCGTCGCGGCCGATTGCCAGCGTCTTCACCTGCCCGGTAATCGCCACGATTGGGATCGAGTCCATCATCGCGTCGGCCAGGCCGGTCACGAGGTTCGTCGCGCCAGGGCCACTCGTGGCGAAGCACACGCCAACCTTGCCACTCCGCCGCGCGTAGCCTTCGGCGGCGATCGCCGCCGCCTGCTCGTGGCGCATCAGTATGTGGCGCAGATCAGGCTCGTCGTACAGCGCGTCATACACTGGGATCAGCGCCCCGCCGGGGATCCCGAATATGACCTCAACCCCGTGCTCCGTCAGGACCTTCAGGAGCGCCTGCGATCCACTCAGTTTCGGCATTCGCGTTTTCCTATCGGTAATCGAGACGCGGTCGCTCGGCGCCGTCGCCCTGTGGAGGGGCCGGATACTTCGACTACTGCGTGATCTCGTTTTCGGCCCGTGCCGCGTCTCGTGTCTATTCTCTATTCGGACGGCGCCTTCAGCACCGCGCCGGTGTGGGCCGCCTGCACGAGAGCAGCGTAGCGGTTCAACCAGCCCGTCTTGATCTTCGCCTCCGGAGCCGTCCACTCCGCCCGACGCTTCTCGAGTTCGGCGTCGTCGACGTTTACGTTCACGCTCCGGTTCGGAAGGTTGATCGTGATCTCATCGCCGTCCTGGACAAGACCGATGGCGCCACCGGCGGCTGCTTCCGGCGATGCGTGCCCGATGCATGGGCCGCGCGTCCCACCGGAGAATCGTCCATCGGTGATCAGCGCCACGGTATCCTCCTTGCCCATTCCTGAGAGAGCCGAAGTGGGGGAGAGCATTTCGCGCATCCCCGGTCCGCCTTTCGGCCCCTCGTAGCGGATGACTACTACCATTCCGTCCTCAATCACGCCGCCAAGAATGGCCGCCATGCAGGACTCTTCGCTGTCGAAGACCTTCGCCTTGCCGGTGAAGTTCTGCATGGCCTCGGAGACCGCCGACTGTTTTACCACGCAGCCGTTGGGGGCAATATTCCCTTTCAGGATTGCAATGCCACCCTCAGGCCGGTAGGCTGTTTCCTTCGTGCGGATCACGTCGTCGTCCATAATCTCGGCTGCTTCCATGATCTCCGCCGTCGTGTGTCCGGAGACCGTCGGGCAGTCGTTGATGATGTCGCTGATCGCCTTCATCGCCGCGGGAATCCCGCCGGCATACTCCAGGTCTTCCATGAAGTACTCGCCGCCGGGCCGGATGTGCGTGATTTGCGGCGTCTCGCGGCTGATTTTATCGAACTCATCGAGCGATAGATCCACTCCCGCCTCGTGCGCGATCGCGGGCAGGTGCAGGCAGGTGTTGCTCGATCCGCCCAGCGCCATGTCGATCCGCACCGCATTCTCAAACGCCGCCTTGGTCATAATC
>JBDHHL010000309.1:0-10618 GCA_039589375.1 Gemmatimonadota bacterium
CAAGAGATCGAGGCCGACTACTTGGCTCTCTCGTTTGTGCGTTCAGCCGACAACGTACGCGAACTTCGGAGCTTAGTGCCGGCGGACATCCCGATCCTGTCGAAGATCGAAAAGGATGTCGCTCTGGAGGGGCTGGAGTCGATACTCGAGGTGTCGGACGCGGTGATGGTGGCGCGCGGCGACTTGGGCACAGAGCTCCCCTTCGAGCAGGTCCCGTTGGCGCAGAAGCGAATCGTTCGCAGGGCCAACGCTCTCTACCGGCCGGTGGTGATCGCCACCGAGATGCTCGAGACGATGATCGAGCGGCCGCGGCCCACACGGGCCGAGGTGAGCGATGTGGCGAACGCGATTCTGGACGGTACCGATGCGGTCTTGCTGTCCGCAGAGACGGCGATAGGTCGCTACCCCGTGGAATCGGTGCGGGCACTCACCCGAGTGATCAAGGAGGTGGAGTCCACCGGTTCCGTATTGACCGGTGGCCCGCCATACGATGTTCCAGCACTTACGGCCGAGACAGGTCCGCTACCCACCGAGGTGGCCGTAGCCTGTGCCACCGTTGAAGCGGTTCGCGCGATCCGAGCTCCCGCTGTGCTGACCTTCACCCGAAGCGGCTATACGGCTCGAGTCGTCTCGTCCCGTCGACCGCCCGTCCCGGTCCTTGCCGTGACCAATAGCGAGAAGGTCTGGCGACAGCTCTCGCTCGTCTGGGGCGTCGTGCCCGTGGTCTGCCACAGCGAGCCGAGCTACGATGACATGTGGGAGCGCGGACGTGCAGAACTGTTGAAGCGCGGTCTCGCTTCGCCTGGCGACCGGGTGGTCGTCACCGCAGGTATGCCTTTTCACGTCAACGGCACGACCAACATGGTCCGAATCGAGGCAGTCTAGCGGTGCGTTTGCGTTTCCTCGGAACCGGTACCAGCTTCGGCGTTCCGGTTATCGGTTGCACGTGCGCGGTCTGCACCTCGAGCGATCCGCGTAACCGGCGCGCCCGGCATTGCGTAGCGTTGGAGAGCGACGGGAGCGTGATGCTGGTTGACACGCCACCGGAGCTGCGAGTGCAGCTCCTCGACGCGGACATCGGTCGTGTCGATGCAGTTTTCCTCACTCATCTCCACGCGGACCACATGCACGGCATTGATGATCTGCGAATCTTCAGCATGCGCAGCAATGCTCCGGTTCCCATGTACGTGGCGCGTGAATACGCCGAAGAGCTCGAAGCTCGCTTCCCCTACATATTTGATACCTCCATCAAACTGAATCCGGGAACCACCGCGCCGAGGGTCGACCTAAGAGTCTTTGACGCGGGGGAGCGAATCGATGTCGGGGGCATCGAACTGCGGCCCCTAGCCTTCCCACACGGTCACGTCAGTTCCTACGGATTCCGCGCCGGCTCGCTTGGCCTGATCGTTGACGGAAAAAGGATCCCAGCGGAAGCCCGTGAATTGCTAGAGGGCGTCGAAGTGCTGGTGATCAATTCGCTGTGGTGGGGCGACCCCCACCCGACTCATTTCAACGTTGAAGAGGCGATCGAAGCCGCACGGAGCGTTCGTGCCAAGCAGACCTATCTCACTCACCTGACGCATCGCCTCGACTACGAGGAGTTGTCTGCCGGGCTGCCCGAAGGGATCGCGGCCGCGTACGATGGGCTGGTGGTCGACATCAAGTGAAGGGGCCTTGGCGGTTGTTGAATTAGGTTCTGGCGCTCCGTATCTTAGCTTTAGAACGACTGTTATCGGTCACTGTCGACGCTTCGTGAGGTTTGTGACGGCCCGCCGGCGCATCCTCCAAGTCTAGCGAGAAGGGCACTTCGGGAGGCGCTGGTTCGGGCGCTCCGCAGCCCGCAGCGCGTCTGATCGAGCTTGCGAGACCAGTCAACGTGAGGAGCTCGAGTGCCTCCCGCGTATGGTCTAGGTCGTCCGCTTTCAAGAACAACGCGGAACGAAAGGATCAGAGATATGCGTAACTACGATGATGATGGTGTCCCCTACGTGGTGATCGAACGCTCTGGCTCGGGTTTCATGCCCTTTGTCTGGGGCGCCTTGCTGGGTGCAGCCGCGGCGCTGCTGCTGGCGCCAAAGTCGGGGGCCGAGACGCAGGAAGAGCTGAAAGAACGAGCGAGACGGCTGCGCGAGAAGGCGGAGGAGAAGGCCGGCGAACTGCAGGACACCCTGCAAGACGCGCTGGCGCAGGGACGTCGCCAGGTCGAAGACAAGTACGACACCGCGAAACGTGCGGTTGCCGAAGGCCGCTCGCGGGCGCAGCATGCTGTGGACGCAGGGAAGCAAGCGGCGAAGGCAGCGCGCTCCGAGCTGGAGGATCGCTTGACCGAGGCGCGCAGTGGCGATGGGGACGAAGAGGCCGCCGAGGACTGATCTCTCGGCACGCCGAAGCCCCTTTCGATCGCGTCTGAATTGATGGCCCAGGAATCGGTGCCGCCCTCCCGACCGCGTGCGTGGTTGGGCAGGGCGCGCCGCCTGATCGGTGAGTTTTGGGCCACGCTCAAGGACTACGTCGTTCGAGTCTTCGAGAAGGCTGACGACGACAATATCTTCCTGCTGGCCAGCGGCCTCACGTTCGCCGTTCTCGTTGCTGCCGTTCCGCTGCTCCTGATCATCGTCTCCCTGACCAGCCTTACTCTCCAGGCAATGGCCAGTGCGGCTGGAGTCGAGCCGATTGAACAGCTGAGGCACTATCTCGATCTCGTCGTGCCGGTGCTGGGTGAGGGTGAGGGTGAGGCCGGCGGTTTGGGCCGGAATCTGCCCGAAGAAGTGATATCGAGCGCGATCGATCGCGGTCAGGCGATCGGTCTGATCAGCTTCGTCCTGTTCGTTTGGTTCTCGACCAGGCTGTTCGGCTCGATCAGAGCGGCGCTGCGTGAGATCTTCGACCTGCGCCAGAGCCGCGGCCTGATTCAGGGCAAGATATTCGACGCCGAGATGGTGCTGGTCGCCTGCGTGCTTGTCATCCTGAACATCGGCATCACGATCGTCTACAATCTGGCCAAGGCGAGAGGCTTCGAGTTCTTTGGGCTCACCGCTGAACAAGTCGGTCTAGTGGAGAGAACCTCGGCTCAGCTCGCGGCGTGGGCCTTCATCTTCCTGCTGTTTTTGCTGGTATACAAGTACGTGCCGGCGCAGCGCATGCCTTGGCGTATTGCAGGCGCGGCCGCGACCTTTATGGCGGTCTGCTGGGAACTGCTGAAGCAAGGATTCGCCTTCTACCTGACCCACATCGCCGATTACCGGTCGGTCTACGGCGGGCTCGCGACCTTGGTCCTTGTGGTGATTTGGGTGTACTATGTCAACGTGGCGTTCGTCTTGGGCGCGGAAGTTGCCCAGGTGCGAGAGATGAGACGCGTAATGCGCAACCAGATCGAAGTGCTTGAATAGAAGTCACTTGCGCGGTCACGCTTCAAGTGCGATAATAAAAGTACCCCTTGAATTCTCCGGCCGTTTATACCCATGTCCAAGGAAGGCGTTAAGGTAGTCGCCCGAAACCGAAAGGCGCACCACGAGTACCAGATCCTCGAGACCTGGGAAACGGGATTGGTGCTGCTGGGTAGCGAAGTCAAGTCGCTTCGTGAAGGGAATGCGAGCCTGTCCGATTCGTACGCGCGCGTCGAGAACGGTGAGGCTTGGCTCTATAACATGCATATCGGCCCGTACGGGCCCTCGGGCCCCGACGCGCACGAGTTTAAGCGCCGACGAAAGCTGCTGCTTCACCGCAGAGAGATTCGGCGCCTGATTGGCAACGTCGAGCAAGCCGGGCTTACGCTGATTCCACTCGAGGTCTATTTCCGGCACGGCTATGCGAAGCTGAAGCTGGCGCTGGCGAAGGGAAAAAGGCACCGTGACAAGCGGGAGGATATCAAGCGACGTGAGGCTGACCGTGAGATCGAACGTGCCGCCAAGTATCGCTAGGGCGGCCCTGCTACTGGTCCTTTCCGGGACTCCGAGCTGGAGCGGCCCTGCCGCCGACGCGCTGGTGGTGGTGAGGAGCGGGTCGACTCGGTCGGTCCCGGTGGAGGAGGATCTCGGGTATCCGGCGGCACGTGCGACGGCGTTGGCTCAGGCACTTGGGTACTCGTGGGTGGGTGACCGCATGCGCGTGGGTGACGACTACGTCAGCTTCTCGGCAGGCTCTCCGTTCTTCTCCGTTGGCGGCGACGTATATCAACTGCCGAACCCCGCGTACCGTCACGACTCCCAACTCATGATTCCGGTCAGTTGGGCGCTGGACTGGCTGCCCCGAATGCGTTCGCGCCGCTGGCGGAACATGGACGGCCGCCTGGTGGAACGTCCCTCGACGACCATGCGCCCGCCCGAGCGCGATTCGTGGCTTGTGTTGATCGATCCAGGCCACGGAGGAAAAGATCCAGGCACGGTAGGGGTTGCCGGGACGAAGGAGAAGGACGTCACGCTTGCCGTCGCGCGAAGACTGGCGAAGCGTCTTCGTGAAGAACCGGGCATCGAGGTGATGTTGTCACGCGACAGGGACACGCTCATCGCCTTCTCCGATCGCCCCAAGATGCCGCAGCTCCGGGGCAAGGACGCCGGGCCCGACCTGTTCATCTCGATACACGGGAACTCGATGCCGAAGAAGCCTAGCTCGACCCGTGGGTTCGAGACCTACTTCCTGGCGGTGGCGAAGACCGATGAAGCTCGCCGCGTGGCCATGCGCGAGAACTCGGCACTGCAGTTCGAGACGGCAACCTCCTCTGAAGATCTCGAGCCCCTCCAATTCATACTCAGCGACTTGCAGTCGACCGGGAACCTCAGAGAGTCGAGCCTCCTGGCTACCGCGGTCGACCATAGCATGAGGTCCAGCTTGGATGCGCCGGCCCGCGGCGTCAGGCAGGCCGGGTTCCTGGTCCTCGTCGGCGCCACCATGCCGGCCGTGCTGGTGGAGATTGGCTACCTGTCCAATCGGCAGGAAGAGAAGCTGTTGCGGAGTTCCTCCTATCAGGCGAAGATAGCGGATGCGTTGGCCGATGCTGTGGTTAGCTATCTGGCGGAGTATGGTCGGCGGGTCTGGTCTTCGTATTGCTATCCCCTTCCTCGCGACGGCGAGTTGCGTCTACTTCAACGCCCTCTACAACGCGAACCGGCTGTACGACCAAGGTGTCGAAGAGATCGAGCAGGGCCGTGACGCTTCAGGTCGAGCGGTGCTCGGAATCAGCATCGAGAAAGCCGAGGGTATCGTCGAGCGCAGCCCCGATAGTCGCTGGGCGGACGACGCGCTCCGCTTGATCCTGCGCGCACGCATCTACCGGGAGGAGTGGCCCGAAGCGGCCGAGGCGGCGCGCAAGCTGCTCGGATACGCCGAGACACAGCAGGACAGCATCGAGGTCGCAGGATACCTGGGCGCGGCGGAACAGAATCTGGGCGAGGCCCAGCGCGCGGATTCGCTGCTATCCGTCGCACTCGCAGCAGAGGAGGACACCTACAGGCAGGCCGAGCTTCTCTGGTACAGAGGACGGGCGCGAGCGGATCTGGGTCTTGCCCAGGCTGCAGACGAGGACTTTCGTCAGGTTTCGGCGCTGCTGCCTAGCTGGATCCCGCCACGGATCGGGCGCGTGCGACTCCTGGTCGAGAGCGGCAACGACGAGGATGCGGCGCTCGAGCTCTCCATGCTGTTGACGCTGAGCTACGATGACAGGGAAGAGCGGCGCGTGGTGGACTTGGTTGCGGAAGTGGCCGAGGCGGCGCCCGAGGCGGCCGTCACGGCGCTCGCTGGCGTAGACTCGTCTGCGCTCCTGCCGAACAACAGAGCCGACCTCATCAAGCTGCGCGGTGACCTGCACTTGGCGTTGGGCGAAGGTCGGCGCGGCCGTGCAGACTACCGGCTCGCCGCCGCGATCGCACCGGCTTCGCGGGCTGCGGCGGAGGCCCGGCTGGCCCTCGTGCGAATGGACCTGCGAACGATATCCACACTTGAGGAATTCGACAGCCTGGGCTTGGCATTGACCGATATCGCGGCACTGTCCGGTGGGAGGCGAAGCTTCTTGGTGCGGGATTGGAGCGACCTGTTTATCCGGGTCGAGTATTTCCTCTCGTCGGGAGGCCTTGGGTACCTGCGGGCAGCCGAAGCCGCACGCGATGAGCTTGGCGCTCCGCGGCTGGCGCGGACCCTGTTTCTGTCGTACGCTGAGACCTCGCCGGAGGCGCTCTGGGCGCCAAAGGCGATCCTAGCGGCACTCGATCTGACGGCTCTAGATTCCGACCTTCGAGAAGAGTCTGGAGCCGGCCCAAGTGCTGAAGAGCTGAGGCAGCGACTGCTCGACGACTACCGAGATTCGCCTTACGTACAGGCTTTCTTCGGCGAGGATACTGGCCGCTTCAGCTACGAGGAGCTCGAGCAAGGGCTTAGGCGGCAGCTGGAACGCCTCGATCGCTTGGCCGACCAAGAGGTTAGGAATCGCCGTTCTGCCGTCCAGCAGTAGTCGCGGTGATGCGAGGCGATGCGTCGGCGGCACGCTACAGGGGATCACGTAGGCGGAGAAAGTGGCGAATAGGCGGTGAGGCGAGAGCACAGAATCGAGCGCTCGTGGTCTGAAGTTCTGACCAGCGAGCGCGTAGCGGAAGATACCTACTGGCTGGAGCTGGTTGCGCCCGGCATCGCGGAGCAGGCAGCGCCTGGCCAGTTCGTTATGGTAGGGTTCGGTGCTACCGGATGGGGCAGCCCGTTCCTGCCAAGGCCCAACAGCGTGGCGTGGGTCGCTGGTGAGTCGATCGGGCTGCTGATCCGGGTCCACGGGCAGGGCTCACGCCGGCTGGCCGCGCTGCGACCGAGCGATTCCGCACTTCTTCTGGGTCCTCTGGGAAGTCACTTCCAGCTCGGCGATGCGCGTGCGGTGCTCTGTGTTGCCGGAGGTGTGGGGCTCGCCCCGTTCCTTTTCTTCAGAGACTGGGCCTCGCGATCAGGCTCGCAAATCGACGTTCGCTTGCTGTATGGCGAACGAGACGGGACGGCGGTGTTCGATCCGGAGAAGATTCGGGGGCTATCGGGTATCGGGGCCGAGATATGGACCGAGGACGGCAGCTTCGGTCAGCCGGGCCTGGTCACGGAAGGGATAGACCTGGACGGGGTCGAGCTGGTGCTAGCCTGCGGCCCGACGCCGATGCTCAAAGCGGTCCGCCGCTTGGCGCTCGATGTGGGCGTTCCATGCCAGCTTGCCGTGGAGGAGCACATGGCCTGCGGGGTTGGGACCTGTATCGGCTGCGTTGTCGAGACGGTTGACCCAGAGACGGAAGAAGAGAGCTACAGCTTGGTTTGCACCGAGGGGCCCGTATTCCCAGCGGAGCGGTTGAGATGGTAGACCTGCGCCAGGAGCTGTTCGGGGTCACGTTCCAGAACCCGGTCCTGCTCGCATCCGGCACCTGCGGCTACGGGGAGGAGTACGCCGACATCATCGCCGTCGACGAGCTCGGCGGCATGGTGACGAAGGCGGTGACGCTCGAGCCTCGGGCGGGAAACCCACCCTGCCGTGTCTCGGAGACGCCTGCAGGGATGATCAATTCCATCGGACTGGCCAACGTCGGCCTCGAGCGATTCAAGGACGAAAAGCTGCCATGGATCAGGGACAACCTGAGATCGGCCAGGGTGCTGGTGAACGTCGCCGGCTGGAGCATCGATGATTTCGTGGCGGTCGTGCGCGGATTGGACGATCAGGACGGCTTCCTCGGCTACGAGATCAACGTGTCGTGCCCCAATGTCGAGGGCGGTACCGTCTTCGGGACGGACGAGATCTCGCTCGCGCAGTTGGTCAGGTCGCTGCGGCAGACGACAGAGCGTCCCCTCGTGGTGAAGCTGTCGCCGAATGTACCGGACATAGGTGTCTTTGCCGAAATCTGCGAGGAGAACGGCGCCGACGGGCTCAGCGCGATCAATACGTTCCCGGGCATGTTGATCGATGTGGAGGCTCGACGGCCGGTGATCGGCAACGTTACAGGCGGCATCAGCGGCCCCGCGATCCGGCCGATGGGTGTCTACGCCGCTTGGGTGGCCGCATCGAGGGTGAACGTACCCGTCATCGGCATCGGCGGCATCTGCAACGCCCGGGATACGCTCGAGTATCTGCTCGCCGGCGCATCTCTCGTACAGATCGGCACCGCCATGTTCGTCGACCCGTTTACGGCTCCGGAGACCATCAAGGGGCTGAGCGACATTTGCGAACGCCAGGGTGTCGAAAGGCTATCTGAACTGGTAGGATCTCTGGAGGTCTGATGTCCGACTCCTCGAAGGACCGGATAATTGTCGCGCTCGATGTGCCGACGCGAGAGAAGGCATTCGACCTCGTCGACAGGCTGGGGCAGGAGGCGAGGTTCTTCAAGGTTGGGGCGCAACTCTTCGCGGAGGAGGGTCCGAGCCTGGTCGAGGATTTGAGGGAGAGCGATAAGAAAGTCTTCCTCGACCTGAAGTTCCACGACATCCCTAACACGGTCGCCGGTGGGGTCCGGGCGGCCATGCGGCACGGCGCCCACATGCTGACAGTGCATGCGTCGGGCGGAGCGGCGATGCTGGAGGCGGCGCGGGATGCAGCCGGCCCGGACGGCCCGGACATCGTGGCGGTGACCCTGCTGACGTCGCTGGCGACGGAGGACGTGGAGAGCGTTTTCGGGAGGTCGCCGTTGTCGCTGGTGGACGAGGTTGTGCGGCTCGCCGGCCTGGCTGTGAGCGCGGGATTGCCTGGAGTCGTCGCGTCCCCCACGGAGGTCAAGCCGATCAAACGAAGCTACGGCAACGTGCTGAAGGTCGTCACCCCCGGAATTCGGCTGGCTGGTGATGACCCCGCGGACCAGAGTCGATACTCGACGCCCGAAGCAGCAGCGAAGGCTGGCGCCGACTTCATCGTGGTCGGTCGCTCGATCACCGCTGCCGACGACCCGGCGGCCGCGTTCGAGAAGGTAGCCGAGTCGTTCTCCTCCGGGAGCGAACACGGAGCTTGACCCGCAACTTCGGCCTGGATAGGCTTGGCGGGCGCGAGGTTGCTAATCTGTCGGACTCTCTTCTTCCATGGGACTGCGACTTTACAATACACTCTCCCGTCGTCTGGAGGCGTTCCAGCCGCTTCAGAAAGGCCGGATCACGATGTACACCTGCGGGCCGACGGTGTACGATCGCGCCCACGTCGGCAACTTCCGGACTTTCCTCTGCGAGGATATCCTGCGGCGATACCTGGAGTGGCAAGGCTTCGAAGTCGTTCAGGTCAAGAACCTTACCGACGTCGACGACAGGACGATCCACGCCGCGGTGCAGCAGGGCATCGGCCTCCGGGAACTGACCCAGCCGTACGTCGAAGCGTTCTTCCAGGACAGCGATCGGCTCGGACTGGAACGTGCCGAGCACTATCCGCGCGCCACCGATTACGTTCCCCAGATGATCGATTTGGTGCAGAGGCTGGTGGAGCGCGGCCTGGCGTATATCTCAGACGGCTCGGTCTACTTCGACATTTCGAAGTTCTCCAGCTACGGCCAGTTGGCTCAGCTCGACCCGTCCACGCTCAAGACCGGTGAGCGCGTATCCGGCGACGAGGAGTACGACAAGGAGAACGCCCGGGACTTCGTTCTTTGGAAAGGTGGCGAGCGCCCGGAAGAGGGAGACGTGGCCATCTGGGATTCGCCGTGGGGCCCCGGCCGCCCCGGCTGGCACCTGGAGTGCTCGGTTATGGCGGTGGAGCATCTGGGCCAGCCGATCGACATCCATACCGGCGGTGTCGACCTCGTCTTTCCGCACCACACGAACGAGATCGCGCAGGCGGAGGGCGCGTCGGGCCAGCCATTCGCCCGGTACTGGCTCCACGCGAAGCACGCCCTCTTGGATGGCCGCAAGATGTCCAAGTCACAGAACCACTACTACACCTTGGATGACTTGATCGAGAAGGGGTACAGACCCTCGGCCATTCGTCGCCTCTTGGTCTCGGGACACTATCGGACGGAGCTCAACTTCACGCTCGCCGGACTGGACGATGCGTCCCGTTCGGTCGAGCGCCTGCTGGATTTCCGCCGTCGGCTGGAGGAGAGTCGTTCGGAGGACGCTGAGGCTGCCTCGACCCGGCTGGTGCCACTGCTGCTGCAGAGCGTGGACGCGTTCGTGGATGCTATGGACGACGACCTGAATGTCGCTGAAGCTTGGGGCGCGCTCTTCACCTTCGTCCGTGAGGCGAACGCAGAGTTGGACCGGGTTGGCCCGCGGATCGACGCTCTGCAAGCGGACGCCGCCCTCGAGGCCGTAGCCTCGATGGATCGTGTCTTCGGCGTGCTGAGTCTGGCCGACCGGGAGGCCGATGACGTCTCCGAGGACCTGCGGCGGTGGGTCGAAGACCGGCTGGCGGAGCGGGCGCGCGCCCGTCAAGACGGCGATTACGAGCGGGCGGACGCCATCCGGGACGAGTTGGCGAAGGCCGGGATCGATGTCGAGGACACGCCTTCGGGTAGCCGCTGGAAGCTGGTTGGGCGAGGTTGACACTTTTCCAAGGCAAATCTATACTTCTAGGCTATTGTAATTGCTGACGTAGCTCAATTGGCAGAGCGGCTGATTTGTAATCAGCAGGTTGCGGGTTCGACTCCCGCCGTCAGCTCCAGACAGCAACAACTGGGCGTGTTGGAGACTGGAGCGA
>JBDHHL010000310.1:0-6056 GCA_039589375.1 Gemmatimonadota bacterium
GTTGCCAGGTCCACTGGGCGCGTGACGCGGCGGACGCCACGCGCGCCGTCGTACGGATAGCCGAGCGGCACGGCGTTCGTCGCGCGGTCAAGTCCAAGTCGATGGTGACGGAGGAGATCGGCCTCAATGAGGCCATGGAGCAAGCCGGCATTCACGTCGTCGAGACCGATCTCGGCGAGTACATCGTCCAGCTGGCCGGCGAGCCTCCGAGTCACATCATCGCGCCGGTCATCCACAAGCGGGCCGAAGAGATCGGCGAGCTGCTCCACAACAAGCTCGGAATACCGGCAACCGACGACCCAACCGAGATCTGCGCCGCTGCCCGCCGTGCGTTGCGGGAGGAATTCCTCCACGCCGACATGGGCATCAGCGGCTGCAATTTCGCGATCGCCGAGACCGGCTCGATCTGCGTCGTCACCAACGAAGGGAACGGTCGGATGGTGACTAGTATGCCGCCCGTTTACGTGGCGATCGCGGGAATAGAGAAGGTCGTACCGACGGTCGAGGACGCCGTTCTCTTGTGGCAGGCAGCCTCCCGGAGCGCCACAGGCCAGGATGTCTCGGTCTATTTCTCCGTGAGCAGCGGGCCACGCGATCCCGGCCACGCGGACGGCCCGGAAGAGATGCACGTCATTCTGCTCGACAACGGGCGGTCGCGAATGCTGAGGCGGGGCTACGCGGATGCCACGCTGTGCATCCGCTGCGGAGCGTGCGTCAACGTGTGCCCGGTCTATAGGGAGATCGGCGGTCACACCTACGGATGCACCCCATACAGCGGCCCCATCGGCGCTGTTATCACACCACTCCTCGCCGACGACGTAACGTCCGCTCGCGAGCTGCCTTTCGCCAGCTCGCTATGCGGCGCGTGCCGCGACGCCTGTCCCGTCAAGATCGATCTGCCCCGACTGCTGCTGGACCTCCGAAGCGAAATGACGGAACACAAGGCCGTGCCAGCGTTCGAACGCATCGCTATCAACGCCTACACCGCGACCATCACGAACCCGCGACGCTACCAGGCGGCGACACGAATAGCCCGCTGGATCTCGCGGCTGTTGGCGGGTCGGAGAGATGACATATCGCGGATGCCGCCGCCGCTACGCGCCTGGACACGAACCCGCGACTTGCCAAAGCTGCCGCGAAAGAGCTTCCGAAGCTTGTGGCGCGATCAGTCCCGGGCCGGCGGGGAGAATTACCCTAATGAGTAGCGCAGAGATGGACCCCCGCGAGGCGATACTGGCAGACGTCCGTCTGGCGCTCGGCGGTGACAAGCCGCTCTTCCGCGGGGAGCGTCGTGCCCAAGAGAGGCCGGTGCCCCCGGCGCCCGTCACGCATGCCGAAGGTGATAGCCTGGCGCTCGCGACGATGTTCGGGCAGAAGCTCGAGGGAATCTCCGGCAGCTACGAGATCGTGGGCGAGGAGATCCAAATTGCGGAGCGCATCGCGGCGAAAGCCCGGGAATGGCTCTCGGAGAACAGCCGCACCGGTCTGGGGTTGGAGCCACAGCATGCAGAGGTGCTCAGTTGGGCGCCGAACACACTGCCAGTCCCCGAACTCGACCGGAGACTCGAGGAGGGCGGCATTTCGCTCTTCGTCCCGGGCGACATGCACGACGACGAGGTTCGCCGACAGGCGGCTGGCGCGATGATCGGCGTCACGGGCATCGAGGCCGCGTTCGCGAGCACCGGGTCGGTGGTCCTTACTTCTGGGGCGGAAAGAAGTCGAGCGGCCAGTCTCCTGCCCCTCTATCACATCGTTCTGGTACCCCTAAGCAGGCTCTATCCGACTTTTGAGGCCTGGCTGAGCGACCTTCGCGGCTCCGGTCAACTCGCGACGTTCCTCAGACGGTCTCCGCAAGTCGTGTTCGTCACCGGGCCCAGCAAGTCGGCGGACATTGAACTGAACCTTACGTTGGGCGTCCATGGCCCGCGGGCGGTTCACGCCATACTCTTCCCCGACTCGTGATGCGCGAACATTCACATCGGGTATCCCCGGCAGCCGTAACGGACCCACAATGAACCTCACAGTCCAGGCCCTTGTAGCCGTGGCCCCCATTCTGTTGGCCGGTGTTCTGCTAGTGGGCTTCCGCGTGGCCGCGAAGTGGGCCATGCCCATCGTCTACATCGCCGCAGTCGTGCTGGCCCTGGGAGTATGGCAAGTCGATTCTTGGCGAGTCGCGGCGTCAACCGTGCAGGGTCTGTTCATCACTTTCGATATCCTGTTCATCATCTTCGGCGCCATCTTGCTGCTGAAGACGCTGGAGTATTCGGGCGGCGTCGCTGCGATCCGGCGCAGCTTTCACGGCATCAGCGACGATCGCCGCGTCCAAGTCGTGATGATCGCCTGGCTGTTCGGATCGTTCATCGAGGGAGCCGCCGGCTTCGGCACCCCCGCCGCGATCGCCGCACCGCTGATGGTCGCGCTGGGCTTTCCCGCCGCAGCGGCCGTCATGCTCGGAATGATGATCCAGAGCACGGCCGTCACCTTCGGCGGGGTGGGCACCCCGATCCTGATCGGCGTCACCGATGGCTTGGCAAGCCCCGAGTTGACCGCGCGGCTGAGCGAGGCCGGCATCTCGTTCGAGCACTACCGATTGACCATCACAGCGTACGCTGCGGTTCTACATGGGATCACCGGAACTTTGATGCCGACGGCGATGGTCATGATGATGACCCGCTTCTTCGGAAAGAACCGATCGTGGGCGGAAGGGCTTTCGGTCTTGCCCTTCGCGATCTTCGGTGGTCTTGCGTTCACCGTGCCTTATACGCTGACGGGCACCCTGCTCGGACCGGAGTTCCCCTCTCTGTTCGGAGCCGCCATAGGGCTCATGATTGTGACCTACGCCGCGCGTCGCGGTTTTCTGCTACCCGCAGACACGTGGGACTTCGCTCCCCGAGATCGCTGGCCCGCCAACTGGTTCGGTCTCGATTCGGCCGCAAAGCAACAGAGCGAAGAGGGCAAGCGCATACCCACGAGTCTGGCCTGGGCACCGTACGGGGTAGTTGCCGTGCTCCTGGTAATCACTCGCCTACGACAACTCCCGGTGGGCGACTATCTGCGTACCGTGAGGATCAGCTGGACGGACATCTTCTCCACCGACATCGCTGCGGCAACCAGTCCGCTATACCTGCCCGCCACCATGCTGCTGGCCGCAGTCGTAGTGACCTGGTTCCTGCACCGAATGAACGGACGCCAGATCACCGGCGCCCTCCGGGATTCCACACGCGTCCTACTCGGCGCCGGCTTCGTTCTCTTGTTCACCATCCCCATGGTGCGAGTGTACATCAACTCGGGCGTTAACGCCTACACACTGCCGGGCGGAGAGCAGCTACCATCGATGCCGATCGCCATGGCGACGTGGGTCGCCACCAACGTAGGCGGCGTATGGCCGCTCTTTGCGCCGGCCGTGGGTGCGCTAGGTGCGTTCATCGCCGGAAGCAACACGGTCAGCAACTTGATGTTCAGCTTGTTTCAGCTGGGTGTAGCGACCCAACTAGCGATCAACGGCGCTATGGTGGTCGCGCTTCAGGCGGTGGGCGCTGCAGCGGGCAACATGATCGCCATTCACAACGTCGTGGCGGCATCCGCCACTGTGGGCCTGCTTGGACAGGAAGGCGCCACGCTCCGCAAGACGATCCTTCCGACGCTCTACTATCTGCTGGTCGTCGGGACGCTGGGCTTGCTCGCCGTCTACGTCCTGAACCTGCCCGACCCGTTGGGCGGCGGCTAGACCGTATCGGTGCCGGTGTCCGTGAGGATGTAGGTGCCGACAAGAATCAGCATGATCGGAAGCACGTAGGCTCCCCACGTCTGAAGCGGCCGTTGAACGGATGCGTGGCTGGTAATCCAACGCGCGAGCCAGCACCAGGCGAGTGACAGGCCCGCGCCAACAGCCACGATGAGAAACGTGAACGGCTCGCGGGTCTCCGCGAACAGCGGCACGAAGGCGGCGAAAGAGTCGCTGCTGTTGGCGATCATCACCACGCCGACGGAAAGCGCTCCGCGCGTCACCGGCATGGCTGCTACCTCTGCGGCGCCGCCTCGATGACGGAGGACCCTGTAGAGCCTGGTAATACCCATCCCGATCTGCACCAGCCGGAGATATCCAGCGTATCGGTTCGGAGCGAAGTCGGCAGCGTAAGAGACAGCCAGGCCCACGGCGTGTACGCGCCGGCCGATTGCCGACGAGGGCCAGCGCACGCTAGTCTGATCTCGAAGCGTCCACATCGGGTAGCAGTCGACGAGCTAACCGGCAGACGAAGGCCCAGCCAGATGAAAGCGATGATCCTGACGCAGCTCTCACAGCTCGAAGAGAACCCGACGCCCTTGGAGTCGGCCTATTTACCGGATCCCGTTCCTACAGACGGCGAGATCCTCGTGAAGGTGTTGACGTGCGGCGTATGTCATACGGAACTGGACGAGATCGAGGGACGAACGCCGCCGCCGCACCTACCCGTCGTGCTGGGCCACCAGGTAGTTGGGAGAGTCGAGGCGGCTGGCGGCAGCAGCAGCCAGTTCGCCGTCGGAGACAGGGTCGGAATAGCCTGGATCTTCTCCTCGTGCGGCAACTGCAAGTTCTGCCATGCCGGTGACGAGAACCTCTGCGGGGAATTCAAGGCGACTGGGAGAGATGTGAACGGCGGATACGCCGAGTACATGACGGTCCCCGAGAGGTCGGCCTACGACGTCCCCGACGTCTTCACCGATGCGGAAGCGGCACCGCTGCTGTGCGCCGGCGCCATCGGATACCGGTCGCTCAGGTTGGCCAACCTCGAGGACGGACATAATCTCGGCCTCACCGGGTTCGGAGCATCCGCGCACCTCGTCCTCAAGCTGGCTGCCCACCAGTTCCCGAACAGCCCGGTCTTCGTGTTCGCGAGAAGCGAAAAGGAGCGCGCCTTCGCGATGGAGCTCGGCGCCGCCTGGTCAGGCGCCACCGAAGACCTGTCTCCCGAAAAGCTCGACGCCATCATCGACACCACGCCCGTTTGGAAACCAGTGCTCGAAGCTCTGAAGAACCTCGAACCCGGTGGGCGACTCGTGATAAACGCCATCCGAAAGGAGGACGTGGACAAGGACAACCTCCTCGAGCTCGATTATCCTACTCACCTCTGGCAGGAGAAGGAGATCAAGAGCGTCGCCAACGTGACCAGAAGAGACGCCAGCGAGTTTCTGCAACTCGCGGCGGAAATGGGAATCAAGCCGGAGGTTCAGGAGTACTCGCTGGAAGATGCGAATAGGGCGCTGGTCGAGCTCAAGACTCGGAAGATCCGGGGAGCCAAAGTCCTGCGCATAGCGTAGGCGACGCAGTGCATCGCGAATCTTCCATGCCTTTCGGCACGATGTCCGGTTAGCCCGCGACCCGCGCCCCGAGCCTTGCGGTGTTCGCGGGCGCTTTGCATGCTCCTAGCATGACTAGCGAGGCCGACTTCGAGTTCTTCCGACTTCAGCAGGCCCTGGCCGGGCGTTACTCGCTCGAGCGGGAGCTCGGGCGCGGTGGGATGGGAATCGTCTACCTCGCGCGCGAGGTCAGTCTCGACCGTCCGGTAGCGCTGAAGTTATTACCACCGCACCTGGCGGCACAGCCAGGAGCTCGCGAGCGGTTCTTGCAGGAAGCGCGGACAGCCGCGCGCTTATCCCACCCCAACATCGTTCCCATCTTCGCTGTCGACGAGGTCGACGACTTCGTCTTCATCGCCATGGCCTTCGTCGAGGGGGAGACGCTGGGCGACCGCATCAGGACGCGCTTGGCTACGCTCACGCGCAAGGAGTCGTTCACCGCGATGTGAAGCCCGACAACATCCTGCTCGAGTCCGGTAGCGGCCGCGCGCTGGTGGCGGACTTCGGCATCGCCAGCGTGGCCGAAAGCGCGGATCGGGAGGATGACAGGCGGATCTCGGGTACGGCGGAGTTCATGAGCCCCGAGCAAGCCCAAGGCGGGTCGGTGGGACCGGCATCCGACACGTACTCGCTCGGCGTGGTAGGCTACTACTCGTTGAGCGGGAAGTTCCCCTTCGAAGGATCCACGCCTTCCGTGATTCTGGCCAAGCACATCAGCG